>JAGVNP010000280.1 GCA_020053185.1 Deltaproteobacteria bacterium
CACTACATAAACAGCGGCTATGATGTGGTGTATTCATGCACATCATGCGGACTTACGCTCTCAAGGGATTATCCGGGCATACTTCAAATCCCGGAAGGAAAGAGAATTGCCGAGAATACCTACAGTGTTGCAGAATATATTTTGAAACTAATCGAAGAAGGTTATGCAAAGCCTGAATTCAGGCCAGTTGAGATGAAGGTCGCATATCATGTAGCGTGTCATTTGCGGGCACTTGGAATCGGATACCCCGTAACCCAGGTATTCGACATGATCCCCGGGCTTGAGTACAAGGTATTCGAAGACCATTGCTGCGGTCTCTCAGGATCGTACGGATTCAAGGAAAAGAATAAAGAAGTCTCCATAAAACTTGGCAAGCTTGCAACACAACCAATAGTCGAATATGCGCCGGATGCAATTGTTGCTGACTGCGGTGCGTGCCGCATGCAGCTTGGAAATTTTGCAGACATAAAGACCCTTGATCCATCAGAGATCATTTTCAAGTCATTAAAGAAGTCCTTTATGGATAAACTTTTCGTGGAGGAAGATATATGATAAAGACCCTCTCTGCATCAATGCTGGATGAGATAAAAGAAAGAGCAGAAAAGTCTCGGGCAGACATCATTGCCATGACCTATCTTGCAGGATCAGGCCATCCTGGCGGGTCCATGTCTTCCATCGATATATACACGCTTTTATATCATGTAGTTGATACGGACAAAGACAAGGTGATCGTCAGCCATGGACATACATCGCCTGGCGTATACTCTGCTCTGGCTCGAAAGGGACTCTTTTATCCAAAAGAAGTTATCAAGGGATTCAGAAGATTGGGCAGTATCTTTGAGGGCCATGTTGAGCCGACAGTGCCTGGTGTTGTGTGGGGCACAGGAAATCTCGGTCAGGGGCTGTCAGTTGCATGCGGATATGCAGTTGCAGCAAGGGTCAAGAAAGAAGATGCAGACTTTTTTGTAGTCATGGGCGATGGCGAGCAGCAGAAAGGCCAGATCTCAGAGGCGCGGCGCTTTATCAGAAAATACAGTCTCAACAATATTACTGTGATCATTGACAACAACAAGCTGCAGATCTCAGGGGATCGTAACAAGGTCATGCCCCAGAATCTCAAAGCAGAATATGAAGAGGCAGGGTTTGTTGTTCTTGAGATCGATGGACATGATATCAAGCAAATCTATGATGCGATCTCTAAGGCAGTAAATGATGCAGCAAAACCCTATGCCATCCTTGCCAATACTGTAATGGGCAAAGGCGTATCCTTCATGGAAAACAAAGCTGATTATCATGGTAGGCCATTGAACAAAGAAGAGATGCAAAAAGCCATCTCTGAAATCAAACTGGAATGGCCGCTGGAAGAGCTGGAGGCGTTAAGAAAAGAGCCGATTAGCGGCGTGTGTTCTGCGCATTCTGTTCCTTTTCCAAAGGTGAACCCGGGAAAGCCTAAAGACTATGATAAAACCGTATCTACAGACAACAGGTCTGCAATGGGTGATGCTCTCGCTGATGTTGCAGAAGCGAACAAGGATGTAGCCTTTGTGGTATTTGACTGCGATCTTGCAGGCTCGGTAAAAACTGCGAAATTCGGCAGCAAATTTCCTGACAGGTTTTTTCAGGCAGGAATTTCCGAACATAACACAGCGGTCATGGCAGGTGCTGCATCAACATGCGGCGTAATAAGCGTGTTTGCAGATTTCGGCATGTTCGGCATTGATGAGACCTATAATCAGCAGAGGCTAAATGGAATCAATAATGCGCATGTGAAACTTCTCTGCACGCATGTGGGGATCGATGTGGGAGAAGACGGCAAGACGCACCAGTGCATCGATTACCTTGGTCTTATGCGAAACACCGGTTTTAATGTGATCGTACCTATTGATCCGAAAGAGACCGATTTGGCCACAAGATGGGCGCTTACCAATCCCGGAAATTGCCTTGTGGCTATGGGAAGATCAAAGACGCCAATCATCACGGATAAAGCAGGAGAGGTTATTGTAAAAGAGTTTGTTTATGGAGCGGCATACCATTTGCGCAAAGGCGATATGGCAACGTTGTTCAGCTTGGGAGCAATGAGTGCGAATGCAATTCGTGTCTGGGAGATCTTAGCGGAAAAGGGAATTAAAATTGAAGTTGTGGGCGTGTCCTGTCCGCTTAACATTGAGGTTAAAGAAATAGCAGATGCTGCAAAAAGAGGGCCTGTGTTTGTGGTAGAAGATCATCTTGAAATCTCAGGTCTTGCGAATCAGATCGCGTATATTGCTGCAACGAACAATATTGCAATAGATCTTATGCCAATGGGCGTAAAAGGATTCCCTCCATCAGGGCCTTCCAATGCATGCTACAAACATTATGGGCTTGACCCGGAATCGATAGCTGGTACAATTATGAATAAAATAAGATGAAGATAAGGAGGGCATCGATGAAAAAGGTTATTACCATTATCGCAGCTATAATTTGTATTGCAATGGTTCCTCAGAAAAGCATGGCAATGTCTTCATCATCCCTGCAGATTATTGGCGAGGACTGCTTGTGGGGGTTTGCCATCGGAGCACTTGTGGGTGCTACTACTTTGGCATTTGCAAATGATCCTGGTGATATTGCGGGCCGCCGCATTGCGCAGGGCGCGAGCATTGGCACTATCTGCGGACTTGGGTTTGGATTTTACGAGATCGCTCCCATGTTTCAGTCAATGGAAGATCCTGTGACAAAAGAAAAGAGATATGCGTTCAGTATAACAGTGCCGATAAAGTAATAGTAACTACCCAGGTATTCAGTAGTCAGGAGACAGAAGCCAGAATCTAATGGCTAGGTGTCAGGGATTAGTTGTAAGCAACTTATAACCCTGTGAAATCTTGCCAAAGACGGGACGATCTCCGATCGTATTCCACAGGGTTAACCACTCAACTGTTAAACCATTTGATTTTTTCCCTGTTAAATAGCCTTCGGCTAAGATTTGCACAGCAAAGCTTGAACCTTTAATCTTTCTCTTCTGGGTGCTGAATTCTGTATTCTGTCTCCTGAATAGTTACGGAATATTTATCCCCTTAGCTTCCTGATGCCCATGATCCAGAGCAGCCCGAAGTAGACAGCAGCAGCTGTCACTATGCAAGCCATGAGCATTGACACGCTGTAAGTATTAAACCCTTGTGTCCAAAAATGCATCTTCAAGATAGGATAGATGCAGAGTGCCATGACAAACCCGGCAACAGTCATTTTAAGGCAAGAGGTATAGTACGTCTTCGGGATAGACACCCCTCTTTTGACGAGCAGATAATAAAGGATGATGAGCTGAACGATCACTGCAATACTTGATGCTAGCGCGATGCCGGAGTGCTTCATAAAAGGCATCAAGATCAGACAGAACACCACGTTAATAACAAGAGAGATCCAGGAAGTGCGCACTGCGATATTTGCCTGCTGCATGGCATAGAAGCCCTGGGTAAAGATACGGGAAGCGCCGATTGCCCAGATGCTTATTGAATACATTTTAAGTGCATCTGCAGTTGCAATTGCATCTGCAAACGAGAAACTCCCCCGCACAAAGAGTATGGTCATTAGCGGCTCTGCAGTCACATACATGCCTATCGATGCAGGGATGGTAAACAGCAGAATTGCGTTTATGGATTTTCCCATAAGGTTTGACATCTCGGTGGAATCTGTCTTTGAAAATGCCTTGCTCATCGCAGGAAGCATCACATTTCCTACTGAAAAGGCGAATATTCCCAAGGGAAGCTCGGTAAGTCTGTTTGCATAGTAGAGGAAAGATACGCTGCCCCGCGGCAGGAATGATGCAAGCAAAGTACCGATCAGCACATTTACCTGATAGATGGATGCTGCAATTGCACTAATGCCCATGAGCTTTGCAACCTGCGTTATCCTTGGGTCTTTGAGATCAAGGTATGGCCGCAAATTTATTTTAAGCCTTTTTAAAGGTTTGATCTGGATAATTATCTGGGCAATGCCGCCTATGATCACGCCCCATGCAAGGGCATCTGCAGGGGAAGAGAAAAAAGGAATGAATTTATAGAAGACTACAGGAATAGCGATTACGCATATGTTGAGAATGATCGGTGCTGCAGCAGGCGCAGCAAAATGTCCGAGAGAATTTAGCATGCCGCCCATAAGAGCCAGGATGCTTACCAGAAGGATAAACGGAAACATGATACGTGTGAGACGCAGAGCAATATCGAATGCCTCAGTATGCAAAAATCCCGGTGCAGTAATAGCTACGACCAGGGGCGAAGCTATTTCTCCAACAACCACGATTATTCCTACCGCAAGGGTTAGGAAGGTGGTTACATTCCTTGCCATGATAAGGGCTTTTTCAAAGCCCTCTTTTTCGAGTGTTTCGTTGAATACAGGTATGAATGCGACGTTTGTTGCGCCTTCTGCCAAAAGTCTGCGGAGCATATTGGGGATTCTGAATGCGACAAAAAATGCATCAGCGATTAACCCTGCACCGAGCAGCCATGCTGTAACCACATCCCGGATAAAGCCAAAGACCCTACTCACTGCAGTGAGCAGACCCACAGTTGCTATGTGCTTGTGAAATGAACTCTTCATTATTCAGTAAATAGTAGCAAGTGAGGGCTGGCGAGTAAATAGTGAAAAGTAAAAAGTAAACAGTGAATGGGGAAACGTTTACAGTTCATCCATCGCCTAGTTTGAAGTTTGAGGAGGAGCTGTAACTTCTGCCTGAACCCTGATCACTTTGTTTTCTGCTGGGTCAGTGCCTGTAATGATGGTTACGGTTCCAAAGAATGCCTTTGCCTCGTTAGGCGCAAACAGCAGGGTCACGGTCTTTCTTTTTTTAGGCTTTAATGTGAATTTTTTTTCACCGCGTATGCGTAGAATTTTATCAGGGCTTGTTTTAATGTCAGTTATAGATAGAGGTTTTTCGTCTTTATTGGATATAGTGATCTCTTTCTTATATGTGTCTCCTTTTGAAACCTTGCCGAAGTTTATGGAAAGAGGCCGTACTACCAGGGTTTCATTGACATCAAAGCTTAAGTTTAGGGTAATCTCTTTATTCTCAGGGTCATTGGTAATGACATGGATGGTCTTCTTCACCTTACCGCTGCTGAAATAAGAAGTAGAGACGCTCATCTTTATAGTTACTGATTTTCCAGGAGCAATTTCCTGCCCCTCCGGGGCAGTTACAGTTGCGCCTCAACAACGCTTGATTTCTTTTAGAAGAAGAGGTTCGTCCCCTGTGTTTTTCAAAATAAATTCATGGACGATCTCTTTTCCCTTTAGCACCTCTCCTGCGTCGAAGTCAGGCTGATCGATAAAGGCACGCGGATTTGCGTAGGCAAATGTCAGTGCGAGAAAAAGAAGGATAACCAAAAAGAACACACTGCGCAATAATCTGATCATATGATTACCTCCTTAGCGATAGGTATCATAACGGTTTTTAAAATTCAAATCGTAACTGCTCAGGAGTCAGAATTCAGGAGCCGGAATTCTGAATAGAAGCAGTATAAGCCTCCAGCAATTTACTTACTTCTTCAAGTTGGGACATTAAATGAGATGTATCCCCATAACCAAGATCTTTTTTCAAAATTAAATAGTACCAGCATTCTTCAAGAGAGCCTTGTGTAATATTCGTATCTTCTGTCTCCTGTCTACTGACTACTGGATACCTGAGTAGTTACGTGGTATATAGAAAAAACGAAGCGTAAAGGAGTTGTTATATGACCGCAGACAAGAAACTTTTTAAAGGAACGCAGACATATGTGCTTGACCCTGAGTTGGCAAACATAGTGAATGCCAGCATAAAGCTGGAGATGCCCCTGCTTTTAAAAGGAGAGCCGGGAACAGGAAAAACTTTACTTGCACATGCCATTGCAGAAGGGCTTCATATGCCCTTGATCGTGCTGAATGTGAAATCCAGCATGAAAGCAATTGATGCCCTGTATCAATACGATACCCTTACAAGATTGAATGACAGCCGTTTCGGCGATTCAAAGCGGGATGTGAGCAATATTGAAGACTATATCAGAATGGGCAAGATTGGTCAGGCATTTGTCTCAGATAAAAAGGTAGTGCTTTTGATTGATGAGATCGACAAAGCAGATACTGATTTTCAGGATGACCTCCTTGATGTTCTGGATCAGATGTCGTTTGATGTAATGGAGATCGATAAAACAGTTCATGCAGAGCACAGGCCGATTTTAGTAATTACTTCAAATGCAAAAAAAGATCTGTCCGATCCGTTTCTCGGCAGATGCATATTCCATCATATTGCATTTCCTGATTCTGACATGATGCGCTCAATAATTAATGCTCATTTTCCTGATCTTAATAAATTGATATCCGATGCATGCATCGACACATTTTACCGCCTGCGTGAGATCAAGGGTGTCGAGAAAAAGCCTGCCACGCGTGAGCTGATCAACTGGATCAGGATACTGCTCATGGATTCTGATTTTGATCCCAGCTATTTAAAGAGCGATGTGCCTTATCTCGGCGTGCTCTTCAAAAAGAGCAATGACTACATGCTAGCACAGAAATATGTGACAAACTCTTCCCGCATCTAGGGAGGATTTTAAGATGTTTGTCGGGTTTTTCTACGAGCTTAGAGATCAGGGAATACCGATCTCGCCTTCTGCTTTCATCCGTCTTCAGGCAGCTTTAAGCAAAGGTCTTGTTCTATCATTGGAGGACTTCTACACCATTGCGCGTGCTCTAATGGTAAAATCTGAAAAATACTTTGACATGTATGACAGGGTCTTTGCTCACTATTTCAAGGGCTCTGAGATTAAAACTGCACTCCAGGAAGAGATAGATAGAGCAATAGAAAAGTTGCTTCAGGATTGGCTCAAAGATCCAATTGCAATGGCTGATTTTCTCGGCATGGGGGTAGAGGACATCAAACAAATGTCTCCTGAAGAACTGGAGGAACTTTTCAGAAAAAAACTCAAAGAGCAGACCGAGCGCCATGACGGCGGAAACAGATGGATCGGCACAGGAGGAACTTCTCCGCTCGGTCATTCCGGACATCATCCTGGCGGCATGAGGGTAGGCGGCTCATCAGGATCTCACTCAGCAATAAAGGTTGCGCTTGAGCGAAGGTACCGCGACTATACCCAGGATACCAGGCTAGGCCCTTCTCAGATAAGTGAAGCCATGCGGAGATTTCGCTACATGATTCAGGTAGGGCCAAAAAACCATGTGAATATAGAAAAAACCATTTACCAGACCATGAAAAATGCCGGAGAGATAGAGATTGTTTTTGACAGGTCTTTGAAAGACAAATTAAAAATTATCCTGATGATCGATAATGGCGGATGGTCAATGGACCCGTATGTGGATGTGGTGCAGGTGCTTTTTACCAATGCGCGGAATCATTTCAAGGATTTGAAGACCTTTTATTTCCATAATACGATCTACAACAAGGTCTGGGAAGATGCTGAGCGGTGGAATAAGCCGTTTGAGGTTGATGATTTTGTGCGGCTCGATCCTGAGACCAGGCTCATAATTGTTGGTGATGCATCCATGGCCATGTATGAGCTTTTCAGCCCGCACGGAAATATCTCTTACAATACCCCGCAGATCGCCCCGAGCTACAGGAGGCTTGAATTTTTAGCCAAGACATTCAGACATAGCGTGTGGCTCAATCCAAGGTCTGCGCAGAAATGGGGGCATACAGAGACCATCGGAGAGATCATGCAGGTATTCCCCATGTTTGAGCTTACGATCAATGGACTTGAGCGGGCTATTAACCACTTGATGAAAAAGTAAAATAGATGTTAAGGATAATTCTTGCGCGCCCGTAGCTCAGTTGGATAGAGCGTAGGCCTCCGGAGCCTAAGGTCGCAGGTTCGATCCCTGTCGGGCGCACCATAATTTGAAGGGAAAGGGTGTCAGGGCTTGGCAAGTGACAAAAGAAAAATCGGTA
>JAGVNP010000314.1 GCA_020053185.1 Deltaproteobacteria bacterium
CCTTCAAGAAACTTTAAAAAATAACAACAAACTTATTAGACGAATAATAACTGAACCCATAAATTGTTGTCAACAGATTTTATCAGCATTTTTGCCGATTTCTCTGTATCTGAATACCCGGATCATTGCGCCAATAAACATGATGACTCCAAGGATGAACATTGCTAAACCTGACTGACTGCCTGGCAGTCCTCCTGCTGTAGCAATAAAACATTGTCTGCCACCAGTTTCACCACTGTCTTCATCCTCCGGAGGAATAGAAGCTACTTGTGTTGAACCCCATTCACTGGTACGCATGTCCTCACATTCATAGTCATAATAATAGTAATTCCCATCGTCACCTTCATTCTTACCCGTAAAAGCGCCCGCTGAGAGGTAATAAAATGACAGATATTCTGCCACATCCTTTCCTTCAAGCATGTAAGGCACATTGGAGTTGGTGGCAATATCGTATTTGCCAGTCCCTATTGCTGAGCAGTCAGCAGAATCGTCAAACTGTTTGGCAGTAAGACGCCTTACAGCATCCGCGCACTGCGTGAGAACCGACGTGCCTGAAACTTCGGTCTTAGAACGGCCGAGCCTCTCTCCTTTCAGCCAACGATCAAACCATGCCAGCGTATAGTACATGGCAACCCTCTCTCCATCAACAGAGGCTGGAAGGATTAAAGGGACATAGGTGAATTCCAGATGGGTTGAGCCTCTAAGCGCGATCTGCATTGCAGGAACGCCTTTTTCTTTGAAACGCAGGAACGTCCCTCTTTTTGCATCCGGATCAGGAGCACTGGTTTGTGGCTGAGGCGTGAAGAAGGCTTCAGCATTTATACCCATGGTCGGCACCATTGGTTCCTGATCCTCGGGCAGACTGGCGTTGTCCCATGCCACAACAACCTTTATACGGGGATCCTGGTTGCCCACTAAAGTAACTGCGCTTGCGCCAAGTGAGTGGCTAGCAAGTCCAAGCCGATCCTGGTCGACCAAGCCAAGCAGGGGATTTGCATCAGACAGAAACCATTCAAGTGCATCCTCAGTTCCTTCTATAAAATTGGCATCCTGCTGGAATGGAAAACCAGGGAACCCTCCATCCTGATAGAGAAAAAAACCGTTCTCATCATGGCCGAAAACCTCGCTTTTTCCCTGACCCTGCACATCATATGTCATTACCACATAGCCTGCCTCTGCCAGCCCCTGGGCTGCCCACCAGTACAGTTCCTTAAACCCCTGCACAGAGCCAGTGGTGATCACTATTGCCGGAAAAGGCCCTGAACTTGTCTCGCCAGTCACAGGATCAACAAAGGGCATGGACGGTGCCCATACCTCACCCTGTATGCGCGCACCATATCTGTTTTCATACTCTATGGGGATCATAATGCCCCTGCCCTGCAGCTCCCAATCACGGCGGAATGGATCAGCAGCACGACCACCAGGCAGCAGTTGGCTCAGACTTACGATCGGCCTTGTGGGATGGGCAATCTGGTCCATTATGTTATCCATGAACAAGGTGTTTCCTTCAACGCCAAGCTTTTCGACAAACAAAGGATTCGTAACCTGATCAATGGTGCGGCCTGTCATGCGGGCCATGTTTTCAAGATCCCGCTGATACCATTCAGCACTGCCCGGCTCAGGATCTTGGGCAAAAGAATTAAAACTACCGTAAAATAACAATATCAAAACCAACAAAAAGATTTTCATTGATATTTTGCACATGTTATAACCTCCTTTCCTCATTACAATTTCTTTAACTATATCCCTTTTTACCCTCACAATTATGTGATTTGTGATCCATGTGATTGACTACTTTGGTGCCGAACCAAGTAGGGCGTCAATTTGAGCAGTCCATGGATAGTCGGGCAGTGATGTAAAGGCCGTATAGGGCGGATAAAGAACAGGAATATCAGACTCCGCAGCCGGACCAGGCCCATTCTGCACAAGCCAACCAGTAAGCTGAGTAAATGTCCGAACTTCTGTATGAAATCTTGTTTTATCCAGCTTATCCATTCCGCCACTCTCCAAATTATAGAGATAGGTCGGTCCCATTATGTAGTTAACCCCCGGAAGCCCTATTTGGAAAAAACCAAATCCGGTTCCAATAGGATCCTCAAATAAGTATCCTTCATCGTAGAAGTTCTTTTCCTCTACTGTTCCTGGCAGACCGCGCAGCACTGCGACCCTTCTCAAATCGTTCTCTTTGACCAGTTCTATACTTTTCTTGATAACGTCCGGATATGTGCTGTTTACAAAAAGGGCCCCAATCTCCATTCTCCCCATATCCTTATATTCCCCTGAAGATGTTTCCAGCCAGTTTTTACAGCCCAGATGTTCTACAGCCACAACCCCTTTAATTTTTTCGACGATATCCGGATGATCCTCTACAAAACGTTGTGACTCGCATGTGAATCCCTCATAATGATAGTAATACAGATGGCAGGTGAGCAGGGCAATGCAGATCGTTCTTTCCCTGTATTTTTGGGGAATATGCGAGAAATATTTTGCAATATTAAGGACGGCTATCCCTCCATTTTCTTCAACTGCGTTCTCTCCATCTGTGTGACTTTCGATAACAATGTATTCATCATTATCGTTGCCCCAGTTTTTACCAGGCAAAAATCCATAAAGCTGATACGTGTTGGCCGGCTCATACTTGGCATCCATAGTCAGGTGTACTTTAAGACTATTACCTCCGAGCAGAACCTGCTGTTTTAGCGCTGCGCCTGCGTCCCTGTCTACAAAGACCGCAGGAATTCCCTGGTAAGGATGGGTAGTGGCAGCGGCATATTCATCACCATAAGCCATGCGATAAGGTTCATCTGCAATGACGACAATCCCCACTGCACCCTGATCCTTTAAGCTTGCCAAATCTACCTTTACCAAAAATTCTGATAACCAGGAGCGACGATAATCTTCCGTAGGAATTTGGGCGAAGGCTGCTGGGTCTGGTTCATTGATATACCATAAGAACGGCATAAACAGAGCCGGAGTCAGTGGCGGAACCAGTGTATCATAGAGAACAATCTTCCCCTCTACATCCACGGGAGAACCCAGGGAAGAAGCGTTTTTGCCGAGATAACCGGTGCCCGTGTAAACCATATCGGCGGTTATTCCATTAGGGCCGGTGTCTCCGGAATAGGGGAAATAGCAACTTACGGGAACCGTTGTTTCATCCCCGTTCGCATCGATGGTACTTAATGCCCACTGTATGGGTGTCCACCGGTTTATATCAAGCGTGTCGCGCTTGATCCCCTCAACGCCCATATTCTTCAGTTCCTGCTCCAGC
>JAGVNP010000073.1 GCA_020053185.1 Deltaproteobacteria bacterium
AAAACAAATAGAACAAATCAAACTCTATGCTATCACCTGTTATATTCAATCGCCTCGCCTGGCTGTAGGATCTTTACAGGAAGCCCATTTATAAGAGGCAGCAGGTCTTTTATCGGATCATCGATCTTTTCAAGGCTTAGGCGAAATGCACCCCAGTGCACAGGGATCATCAACTTTGCTTTAAGATCATGGAATGCCTTTACAGCATCTTTCGGAGACATGTGATTGATCCTGAAAAAAAACGGCCTGTATGCGCCGATAGGCAGCACTGCAACATCAATTGAAAATTTCTCTGCAATGTCTTTGAAATGCCTGCCATATCCGGTGTCGCCTGCGATAAAAACATTCCCTTCCCTGGTTTCTATCACATAGCCCAAATATCCTCTCCACTCATCAATTACATTCCTGGCGCCCCAGTGTTTAACTTTTGTGGCAGTGATTGTAATCCCGTCAACTGTTGTATTCTGCCAGGGTTTTAGCTCAATTATCTTTTTTTTGCCTGCCTTTCTGGCAAGATCTGAAGTATTCCAGGGCAGGACTACAGAAATATCACGCTTTAAACCCTTCAAGGTAGGTATATCAAAATGATCATAGTGGGCATGTGTATAGAGAACGAGGTCTGATAATGCAACATCAGCAATACGCGCAGACGCCGGTCTTTTCCGCTTTACGCTAAACGCATAATCACTCAGCATAGGGTCAACAAGAATGGATTTGCCCTGCGTCTCGATCAATATAGATGCATGTCCGAGAAATTGTATCTTAATGACCAAACCCTCCAGACTAAGGTAAGTACTGGGCACAAAGGCACAAAGTTTTTATGCAGGTTATTTGTTCCATTAGTCTTATTGGTTGAATTGGTTTTTTATTAAGCCGTTCCATACTAAATTTAACCAATAGAACAAATAAAACCAATCAAACCCTTGCTAGTTTTTGTGTCTCTCCTGCTATCTTACTTTAAACAATAGCTTAATATGCTTGGCGTGGTCAAGATTTCTCTTGACCTCCTGATACGCTATTTTATACATTAACAATTCATCGGGTAAATATATGAAAGAAAACACTATTAATATCATGTGGTACGGAAGAGGCGGCCAGGGCGCAATTACTGCTGCCAAGGTGGTAGCTAAAGCTGCGTTTCAGGCCGGCTATACCGGTGTTGCAATGATTCCCTCGTTCGGCACCGAGAGAAGAGGCGCTCCTGTGAGCACATCTCTGAAAGTCTCAAAACAAAAAATCTATGACCTCTCTCCTATTGAGAATCCTGATATTGCAGTAGTGCTCGATCATTTGCTGCTTGAGGAGATGCCTATTGTTGAAGAACTGCAAAAAGGCGGACTTCTCATTGTGAATACCCCAAAACCTGTTTCTGCCTACAAATATAACGGAATAAAAATCGCTGTTGCAGATGTGACTGCAATTGCAAACGAGGCTGGACTTCCTTACGGCATTATCAATTCCGGCATCATCGGCGCCTTTGCAAAAGCAAGCGGCATCCTGAAAATGGAAGTTCTCAAAGAAGCCATCCTTGAAGAGTTTGCTTTTCGGCGGCCAGAGAAAAATGCAGCAGCAGCACTCCTTACCTATGAAAGGACCATAACCAATTATGGGAACAAGAAAGTGTAAGCAGAAGACATCAGCAGGCGAGCCGGGTCCGGGTGATGGCGGCAAAACCGGATCATGGAGAGTGCTGCGTCCTGTTATCGATCCAAACATATGCATTCCTGCAAGGAAAAATATAAAGGCCTGTTTTATCTGCTGGCTCTATTGTCCTGACTGCACGATTACACGCACCATCCCGCCTACTATCGATTTGGAATACTGTAAAGGATGCGGGATCTGCGCTGAAGAATGTCCCACAAAGGCGATTACCATGGTCGAAGAATCCAAATTTCACACAGAGGAGAAGTAGGTGCACACGATCGAGTCAGGAAATACTGCTGCTGCAATCGGAGTAAAGCTCTCACGAGCCCAGGTGATCGCTGCATATCCTATTACTCCGCAGACTCCGCTTACTGAAAAACTCTCTGAGTTCATAGAATCCGGCGAAATGAAGGCTGCATATATTCCTGTGGAAAGCGAGCACAGCGCGCTTGCCGTGTGCATTGCCGCGTCCACTACAGGCGCTCGTGCATTTACTGCCACAAGCGCAAACGGTCTGCTCTATATGCATGAGCAGCTTCACTGGGCAGCAGGCGCACGTCTTCCCATTGTCATGTGCGTTGTAAACAGGGGCGTTGGCGCGCCATGGACTGTATGGAACGATCAGCAAGACTCAATCTCCCAGAGGGATACAGGATGGATTCAGATCTATGTGAATGACCATCAGGAAATCATCGATGCAGTGATAAAGGCATTCAAGCTCGCAGAAGAGGTGAGCATTCCGGTAATGGTATGCTATGACGGATACATTCTTTCGCATACGTACATGCCCTTTGATATACCGGATCAGAATCTCGTGGATAAATTTCTTCCAGCGTTCAAGCCTGAGTATTGTCTTTCACCTGACGATCCGAGAAATCTCAACTCTGTTACACTGCCTGATGTAAAGCCGAATGTGCGGGGCGAACTCGCGCATGGATATATGGAACTCAGATATCTGCTCCAGGAAGATTTGAGAAAATCAATAACTGTGGCTGGAGACGTGGAGAAGAAATACAAGGAAATCTTCAACCGGGGTGGCAATGCCTACCTTGATGAATATAAATGCGACGATGCCGAGTTCATTGCAGTTGCTTTTGGCTCGCTTACCTTCCATCTCCGCACTGTAGTAGATACCCTCAGGGAAGAAGGAATAAAGGTCGGTGTAGCAGGCGTACGACTATACAGGCCATTTCCTGATGAGGCCATAGCATCAGCCCTCGCAAAGGCACAGGGCCTCATTATCTTTGAGAAGGCAATCAGTTATGGGTACATGGGCCCGCTGTGTTCTGATGTTTCATCAGCCCTGTGGAAAAATACAAAAAAGCCTTTTATCCACAATTATATCCTCGGACTCGGCGGACGCACGATCAAAACAGGCGATCTCACCAATGCGCTGCGCAACTCATGCACAAAAGGCGATCCTACAGATACTGCTGATTCGATAAAATGGATCGGGCTCAAGATATAGGAGACACAATGGAGATAAAGACAACAGTACTTACCCTGCCTGAAGAAGAATTTGTACATCCAGGAAACAGGGCCTGCTCGGGATGCGGCCTTGGCATTGCATACCGGATCATTCTAAAGGCCCTGGGGAAGAACACAATTCTTGTTGTTCCGCCGAGCTGTCTTACCGTGCTCCAGGGGCTCTATCCGATTGCAGCAACAAAGATGCCTTGCATCAATGTCACTTTTGCCTCCACTGCTGCAGCAGCTTCCGGCGTGCTTGCCGCACTTGAGATGACAGGAAAAAAGGATACTGTGGTTGCAGGCATTGCAGGAGATGGCGGAACCAGCGATATAGGTCTGCAGGCACTATCCGGTGCGGCAGAAAGAAACGAAAACTTTATCTACATCTGCTATGACAATGAAGGGTACATGAACACCGGGGTGCAGCGCTCAGGCACCACACCGATCGGTGCCATCACTGCGAATACCATACATGGAAAGCCCCAAAACAAAAAAGATATCCCTGCGATCATGTCAGCACATAATCTGCCTTATCTGGCAACATGCTCGGCATCTTATCCAATTGACCTATATGACAAGATTGTGAAGGCAAAGGGTATTAAGGGCACAAAATATATACATGTACATATTCCGTGTCCTCCCGGATGGGGACTTGATCCAAAGGATACAGTCAAGATAGGAAGGCTCGCAGTAGAAACAGGCATGTTCGATCTCTACGAGATAGAAAACGGACAATTAAAACTCACTGCAGCGTCGAGCAAGCTGCTTGAGAAGAGAAAACTTTTGCCGGTAAAAGAATATTTTAAGGCACAGTCGAGATTTTCCGCCATGCCTGATGATCTGATCGAAAAAATTCAGCAGCAAATC
>JAGVNP010000086.1 GCA_020053185.1 Deltaproteobacteria bacterium
ATCTAGGAAATCTGTAACAGTAAGGTCGCATTCGTTTCCTGTGTGTACGAACATGCCCACACCCATGTTTTGCCATGAGCCTGATGCAAATAGATCATAAAGCGCAAAACCGCCCTGCGATATGCCTGCAAGATCAGTGGGCAAAAGGAATTCACCCGGAGAAGCTGCTGCATTGAGCTTTGCATGGAGATTCACTATGCCGCTCACGTTCGGGCCAAGTAGCCGCATGTTGTATGAACGGGCAAGTTTTGCAAGAGCCTCTTCTTTTTTGCGTCCGTCCTTAACTGCCTCTCCAAAACCTGAAGTTATGATCAGAATGCCTTTAACGCCTTTTTCACCGCAGGCAATGATGGAATCTTCGACAGATTCTTCGGGTATGGTGAAGATCGCAAGATCAATAGGGTCTTTTATGTCCCGGACATCTTTATACGCAGTTATTCCATATACTTCTTTGGCATTTCGGTTTATCGGATAGATCTTGCCAGGGAAATTCCACGACAGGATACCTTCCATTATGAACGATCCCCATGAGCCTGGCCGCTGCGTTGCGCCTATTACTGCAACGGCGTTCGGCTTAAGAAAAGCATTAAGATCAGTCTTTGCTTCCATATTTTCTCCTCATTAAGACACGTGAATCAATACATTATCATGTGAAGGGCAGGGAAGCAATTCGAAAGGCCGTGACGAGTGACAAGTGACGAGTGAAATAAGGTTCGAGGAAAGAGGGACGAGGATCAAGCTAAATTTAGATACCAGCATTCAGTTATTTACCTCGCACCTCGTTCCTCAATCCTTCCACCTTTGAACTTTCAGCTTTTCACTATTTACGATTTACTCGTTACTCGTCACGGTTCTTATGATTGACTCTCATCCATCCTTCATATATGAAAAATACATACTTGAATAACCAGGAGGAATAATGCCTCAACACATTGTAATCATGGCAGGCGGTAAGGGAGAGCGCTTATGGCCTCTTTCCAGAGAAGGCAAACCAAAGCAGCTTCTTTCACTGGGTGGGGAGAAAACCCTGCTTCGAAAGACATTTGAGAGGGTTCAGCCACTTGTCTTGCCGCAGCAGATCTATGTGGTGACCGGAAGCGATATCAGCGAGCAGGTGAGAAAAGAGCTTCCTGAACTGCCAAAAGAAAACATACTTGTAGAGCCGTTTCCTAAAAACACCGCACCATGCATAGGGTATGCGGCTACAGTGATAGCGCAGAAAAATCCGCAGGCAATTATGGTAGTGCTTCCTGCAGATCACAGCATCGCAGACGAAGAGGGCTTTCGTAGGGCTTTGCGTTTTGGCTTTGCATCGCTTGAACAGCATCCGGAGTTTCTCATAACCCTTGGGATAGTTCCGGATCATGCTGAGACCGGATACGGTTATATTGCGCCTGAGCAGCCAATTTGCGGGCGGGACGGATTTAGTCTGCGCAAAGTAAAGGCTTTTCATGAGAAACCTGATGCCAAGAAGGCAAAAAAATATATTCAGGAAGGATATTTCTGGAATTCAGGCATGTTTCTTTGGAGGGTAGATGTGATTTTGAGGGAATTTGGTGCGTACCTTCCGTTAATGCATGAGCATCTTTTAGCCCTCAATTCAACACTGAACAGGGACAGAAATGCTGTCACAGATTTTTATAAGAACGTGGAAGCGATCTCCATCGACTACGGGATAATGGAAAAGGCAAAAGATGTGGCAGTTATTCCGGCTTCTTTCGGATGGAGCGATATCGGATCGTGGGATTCCATCGGAAAGATCCTGCCCCATGATGCAGCAGGCAATACTGTTCAGGGCGATGTCGTGTCCTACGAATCAGCAAACAACGTGGTCTGGGCAACAGAGAAGAAGCTCATGCTCATCGGGGTAGAGGATATGGTTGTTGTAGAGGGTGAAGAGGCAATCCTTGTATGCCCGCGAGAGAGATCTCAGGATGTGAGCACTTTTCTTAAAAAAATGAAGAAAGAGTTTTAATGGTTCAATTGGTCATATTGGTTGAATTGGTTTGATTTAACGCAAAACTACTGGTCGCTTATGGGCTAATTGAACTAATAAAACTAATACAACAAATCAAACCCTGTGTGATAACCTTGACATGTCACAGTTGATATGTCACTTTTGAACGATTGATATAGATTCGACTAGCTCACTAGTTAGGAGGGTGTATGAAGGGCGTGGCGTTATTTGTTCCTTGTCTTGTGGATCAATTTCTCCCTGAGATCGGAATAGCTACAGCAAAAGTTCTCAAAAAGCTCGGGACCGAGGTTTATTATGATCCCCGTCAGACCTGCTGCGGCCAGCCATTGTTCAATGCAGGTGATATAAAAGGTGCCAGCAAGGTTGCAAAACATTTTATCTCTGTATTTGAGAAGAGCGAATATATTGTTGCGCCGTCAGGCTCATGCATTCACATGGTAAAAGAGCATTATCCGTCGCTTTTTAAAGACGATCCTGCATGGAAAAAGCGGGCATGTGCAGTTGCAGACAAGGTCTATGAATTCACCCAGTTTATTGTCTCGGTTTTAAAGGTCGAGGATATTAATGCTAGTTACAAAGCCAAGGCATGTCTTCATGAGTCCTGCTCGATTACCAGCCAGATGGGGATCTCAATAGAACCCAAGGCATTGCTCAAAAATGTCAAGGGACTCGAGATCGTAGCGCTCAACAATGCAGATACCTGCTGCGGATTTGGCGGAGAATTTAGCGCAGATTATCCTGACATTTCAGGAGCGATTCTGAAGGACAAAGTGGATAACTTTGTCGCCAGTGGAGCTGATACGCTTATCCTTGGAGAACCCGGATGTCTTTTGAACATCAGGGGATACATGAGGAAAAATGCAATCAAAGGCCAGGTCAAACATATTGCCGAGATACTGGCCGGAGAGGGGGCTTAGTCATGCATCCTCAAACCTTTGATTTCAGGAAGCTTGCGAAAGAGAATCTGGAAAACCAGGGACAGCGTATAATACTGGGGCAATTTTCCCTTATCCTGAAAGCCTTGCGGGATGCTGCATTCGCCATGCTTCCTGACGGGGCTGCTATGCTCGAAAAAGGAAGGAAGATCAGGGAATATTCAGTAGACAATCTTCCGTACCTACTTACGACATTCGAGAAAAATGCCACAGCAGCAGGCGCCAAGGTAGTGTGGGCCAAAGATGCAAAACAGGCAAATGATTTTATCCTTTCGATCGCAAAGGAAAAAGGAGCAAAGCTCTGCGTAAAAGGAAAGTCAATGATCTCTGAAGAGATCGGATTGCGGGAAGAACTCATAGCAAATGCAATAGATACCTATGAAACCGATCTCGGAGAATTCATTGTCCAGCTTTCAGGCAAATCGCCTTTCCACATTGTAGGGCCTGCAATCAATATGACTGTTGACGAGATCTCGGAC
>JAGVNP010000323.1 GCA_020053185.1 Deltaproteobacteria bacterium
GGAGATGGATCTTTATGTCGGTAATAGGAAGACGCGCCACAAACTTGGCAGTCTCTTCATACATAGTGGCATCCTCGCCAGGTAAGCCTATGATCACATGGCAGCATATCCGCAGCGGATATTTGGCGGTAAGATTCACTGCATTGACAAAGGCTCGCACATCATGGCCCCGGTTGATGCGCTTTAATGTCTCATCATGGCAAGACTGCAAGCCGTATTCTATCCACACAAGCCTATCCTTTGCATACGAGCTAACCAGATCCAAGACATCCTTATCCACGCAATCAGGCCGCGTGCCAATAGCAAGCCCTACTATCTCAGGATAGGCAAGTATGGAATCATACATTTTTTTCAACTGATCGATCGGCGCATAGGTGTTTGAGTATGACTGAAAGTACGCAATAAAAGACTGCGCCTTGTAGCGCTTCTTCATACCCTCGATTTGAAAATCTATCTGGTCTTTTATGCTTTTGCCGTCTTGCAACGCATTGGTGCCTGAACCATATGCATTGCAGTATATGCAACCGCCCAGCTTGCTGCTATCCCTGTGCGGACAGGTAAGGCCTGCATCCAGGGTGATCTTCTGCACCCTGTGTTTGAATTGTTCACGCAAAAACGAGCTGAATGTCCGATATTGCTCCATCAGAATGGAAAGTTGTATGTACCCAATTTGAGATCTTTGATCAGACCTTTCATGATCGTCTGCAGGGAATTATTTATCGGAATGCCTTCTTTGGTTCGTTTTTTGATCATGTCGAATTCTTTTTCGCCTGCAAGATATATCCTGTCCTGTCCAGGAGCCTTTTTGGATGATCTGATCTCGCGCATAATACCGCCAGTGATTGCTTTGAACACAGCAAGCGGAACAAAGCTCTCAATATTGATGGCAATAAAGAAATGACCAAGCCTGTGGAATGCAGGCTTTCCCTGCTCATCGAATCCGCTTAAGGCCTTGCCAAAGCTTCCGTTGCACAGCGATGCGCAAAGTATCTCTATCATGACACCTAAGCCGTATCCTTTGTATCCTGCAAGCTCTTCCCCTGCTCCGCCGAGAGGAAGCAGTGCTGCTGTGCCGTCAACAAAGTCTTTGAGAAGTTTTTTGCTGTCAGTGCATCCTTTGCCATCGAGGTTTATGGTAACGCCTTCAGCAATTGACTTGCCTTCCCGCGCATAAACCTCAACCTTGCCCCGCTGCACAATGGAAGTCGCAAAATCGGCTAAGAATGGGTATTCCTCATCTGTTGGTGCGCCAAAGCTTATTGGGTTGGTTCCGATGACTGGCTCTACGCCAAATGTGGGTGCAACGGACGGCCTCGCATTGGAAAAAGAGATGCCGATCATGTTGTTCTCAAGCGCCATGCTCGGATAAAACCCGTCTATTCCGAAATGCGTGCTGTTCCGCACCGCGACCATGCCGATATTGGATTTTTTTGCCTTATCGATTGCGAGCTGCATGGCTCTATACGCAATCACCTGACCCATACCATGATTGCCGTCAACGACCGCGGTATTTGCGGTTTCATTTGTAACCGTCTCTTTTGTAGTAGGGAAAAGGATTCCATCTCTGATTCGGTCAACATACATCTTGAATCTGCCGATACCGTGGGATTCAATACCCCGAAGATCCGATTCGATCAGCACGGTTGCACAAATCTCAGCATCAGGGGCTGGCACGCCAAGTGCTATAAAACCCTCTTTCATGAAACGCTTAAGTTCCTGATAATTAACCAATACGCTGTCTGCCATTTTTGCCTCTCCTTGCATTTCGATACATGCATTTCATATGATCTCACATCGATATTGTCCAGAGTAAAAAAATCAGGGTTTTAGGCTGAAGGCTATAATTGCTTCTGTCATCGCGAGGAGTGCAAGCGACGTGGCGATCTGGCGGTGCAATAATCATCGGGCAATATCCGAAAAATCTCATAAGATTCTTCACTTCGTTCAGAATGACACGTTGTGTAAGATTGCTTCGCGGAGTTTATACTGAGCGAAGCGAATGTACTCGCAATGACCGAGTGGGTATTATGCAAAAGGCTTACCTTCAGCCTTACCTATGCCAACGGCAATCTGTTTTTCTTGGCAACTTTCTTCCAATACTGTCCATAGAGCATTGGCGCTTTTTTACGCATTTCTTTTATTCTCGCAAGATAGTATGCCTCCAGCTCTTCTGTGAGATCAAAGGCTCTTTTTGAATGTGCATAGAGATTCTGACTATCCGATGACCACTCATAAAATGGGGTACTTACATAGATATCCTGCTCCAGATTCAGCATGTCCTCTCTGAAGGAAGGGAAATAGTCTTTGTAGCGGAAAAGCATGCTCATATGAAACTGCTCATGACGCCACCAGTAGGAATCTGTAGAATACATAGCCTTACCTTTTTCAATTCCGCACGGAAGTCCCCAGGGGGATAATGGGATCACCGGCTTGAATGTGCTTAAGCATGGAGAAGACCCTGCAGTGACAAAAATCTTAAATCCATTATCTGTATCAAGCTCTACCACAAGAGATCCTGTGGTTTGCGATCTGCGTATAAGAGGCCCTGCTGCATGCATGCACACATCAGCATTGCTTCCTTTTGCAGGAGATTTTCCATGATGAGATCGCAATATGGCAAATGCACTTCTCGTTTCAATCTTGCCTTTCCGCTTGCTGATATTTCTTATCGTGCACTCTCTCCTTGGCTTTCCGCCTGCAAACTGTGTGAAGATCAAATCTGAGAACGACCGTGGATCTGTGCCTGTGGCAAAGGATGATTCATCCCACCCTTTATCAAGGGTGATTACATTGGATATCGCAGCGAATTCACTATGCCGTTTGAGTGCATAATCACGGCCAAAAGTTTCCAGCACAAGTATCGAGTTTCTGTCCATGATCAGGTATGAATTCATGTAGCTCATTTTTTTATCCCTGTATCCGCAGGGACCAGTCTGTCCATATTCTTTTAGCAGGTTTATGATTACCAAAGCTGCTTCGTCTGCTGTGGTGGAGCGCTCAAGGCCAAGCCGTAAAAGATCCATGCCCAAAAGACCCAATGTTTTTTCTTTCTTTCCTTTGACAAAAATAGCCTCATTGCCGATTACCACGCCTTTTTCATTTACCCCCATCTCGGCGCCCCACATCCAGAATGGCTTGCATAAGAGCACTGCATTTGTATGACGCACTTGCGGGATCGGAATATAGGTGCAATCGACTGCTTCGCTTTGCCTGTATTCCCTTTCAGGCATGGATATTACAAGCTGGGCTTCATCCGGCTCTCGATCAGAGTTCTTCCCAAAGATAGAGGTCCCCTCTTTTGTGTAGGAAAAACCTATACCTAAGGTATCACACACATGACCTCCTTATCATCTGTCAGGGGCCAGCTTTCAGTCTGATAATCCTTATAATCCTTAATCCTGATCCCTGCAAACTGTTTAGGCTTCCATCTCCACAATCATGGTAACAGCCTCTCCGCCGCCGAGGCATAGAGATGCCTGGCCGATATCAAGTTTCCTGCGCTTGAGTTCATGTATAAGGGTAGTGAGTAACCTGGCTCCGGATGCACCAATGGGATGACCA
>JAGVNP010000210.1 GCA_020053185.1 Deltaproteobacteria bacterium
AAACAAAGAGACAACATACCGTGGTATTCACTACTTATCAGAGTGGTCGATCGATCTCAGGAGCGGTTAAAAAAGCAGGTATAACGTTTGATCTTGGGATAATGGATGAAGCTCACAAGACAGTAGGAAAAATTGATCATCTTTTCAATTATCTTCTTGATGATAATAATATTTCTATAAAAAAGCGAATTTTCATGACGGCCACTGAACGCCATTATTTGGGGCAAAGTGAACAAATTGCCAGTATGAATGACTTAGGACGTTATGGAGAAACATTTTATCAACTATCTTTCAAGGATGCTCTTGAGTCTGATCCGCCAATATTATCTGATTACAGAATTATAACGATGATCGTTGATAAATCAGAAATATCTGATTTGATAAAGAAAAATATTCTAGTTCGGCCAGACAAGGGAAAGTGGGATCGGGAAGTTGAGGCAGAAATGCTAGCATCAGCAATTGCCCTGCGAAAAGCCATGATGGAACACCCCATTAAACATGCTGTATCTTTTCATAAAAGTATATCAAGGGCAAAGGCTTTCAAGGAGATGCAGGATAATCTTAGTGATGCATTTCCTTACTATGGGGAGTTGGCAACACATCACGTGTCAGGAAAAACACCAACGGGAATACGTGTTCGTGAAATTGAATCCTTCACAAAGGCAAATAGGAGTTTAATAACAAATGCCCGATGTTTAACTGAAGGCGTGGATGTTCCCAATATTGACTGTGTATTGTTTGCCGATCCAAGAAAAAGCACAGTGGATATTGTGCAAGCGGTAGGACGAGCTTTACGTACTGCTTCGGGAAAGCAACTCGGATATGTTATTGTGCCTATATTAATCGATGGAGAAGCTACTGAAATCGATATTTCTACCATAAAAACGGCTTATACTCCTATACTGACAGTACTTCGGGCTCTAGCAGCTAACGACGACCGTATAATAGAATACTTCAGAAGTATTTCTATTGGTAGAAAAGCTACGGGCGGACTCATTAATATAGACATTGATATACCTGATGGAGTATCCCTTGATGCGGAGAAGTTTGTTAATTCCTTAGAACTGCAACTCTGGTCTCGTCTTGCCAAGCTGTCTTGGAGACCATTCGAAGAGGCAAGAAGGTTTGTTCTCCAGATTGGACTGAAAAATAATACAGAGTGGCGTAAATTTTGTAAGGGAGAACTTAAAGATAAAGGAACGCTACCTGAAGATATCCCTGCTAATCCAAGTCAAGTATATAAGGGCAAAGGTTGGGTTAGCTTTGGTGATTGGTTGGGAACTGGGAATATCTCACCTCTATTTAGGCAATTCCGTTCTTTTGAAGAAGCTAGAAAATTTGTTCACCAGCTTGGACTGAAGAATACAGAAGAGTGGCGGAAATTCTGTAAAGGGGAACTTAAAGAGAAAGGAACATTGCCTGATGATATCCCTGCTAATCCAAATCAGATATATGATGGCAAAGGTTGGGTTAGCCTTGGTGATTGGCTGGGAACTGGAACTATCGCAAATCGGTTACGTCAGTATCGTTCTTTTGAAGAAGCCAGAAAATTTGTTCGCCAGCTTAGACTGGAAAATAATACAGAATGGCGCAATTTCTGCAAAGGGGAACTTAAAGATAAAGGAACACTACCTGAGGATATACCTGCTGCTCCTGATCGATTATATAAGGGTAAGGGATGGGTTGGCTTTGGAGATTGGCTGGGAACTTGTAATATCTCAGCTGTATTTAGGCATAGTCAGTTCCGTCCTTTTGAAGAAGCCCGTGCTTTTGTTCATCAGCTTGGACTGAAAAGTCAAACTGAATGGCGTGAATTTTGTAGGGGAGAACTTAAAGAAAAAGAGACCTTACCTGAAGATATCCCTGCTAGTCCTGTAAAGACGTATAGGGGAAATGGTTGGGTTAGTTTTGGTGACTGGCTGGGAACTGGTAATATAGCATTCCGATTTAAGCGACACCTTTCTTTTGAAGAGGCAAGAGCCTTTGTTCATCAACTCGGACTAAAAAATACAGAAGAGTGGCATAAATTTTGTAAAGGAGAGCTTAAGGATAAAGGAACATTGCCTGATGATATACCCGCTAATCCGAATGAAAAATATAAAGGGAAAGGATGGGTTAGCTTTGGAGATTGGCTGGGAACTGGAATTGTTGCACCTCGGTTACGTCAGTATCGTTCTTTTGAAGAAGCAAGAGCTTTTGTTCGGGGGCTTGAATTAAGAAGTAGTGCAGAGTGGCGTAAATTTTGTAAGGGAGAACTTAAAGATAAAGGGACATTACCTAAAGATATCCCTGCTAATCCTAGGTCATATAAGGGAAAGGGATGGGTTAGCATGGGCGACTGGTTAGGAACTGGAACTGTCGCATCTTGGTTACGTCAGTATCGTTCTTTTGGAGAAGCCAGGAAGTTTGTTCATCAGCTTAGACTGAAAAATGTAGAAGAGTGGCGTAAATTTTGTAAAGGAGAACTTAAAGGTAAGGGAAAAATACCTGAAGATATCCCTGTTGTTCCTTATCAATCATATAAGGGAAAGGGATGGATTAGCTTTGGAGATTGGCTTGGAACTGGCAATATTTCAAATCGATCTAGGCATTACCGACCATTCATAGAGGCAAGAGCCTTTGTTCATCAACTCGGTCTAAAAAATACAGAAGAGTGGCATAAATTTTGTAAAGGAGAACTTAAAGGTAAGGGAAAATTACCTGAAGATATCCCTACTAATCCGAATCAAAAATATAAAGGGGAAGGATGGGTTAGCTTTGGAGATTGGCTGGGAACTGGCTATGTCGCACATCAGCTTAGGCACTACCGATCTTTTGGAGACGCCAGGAAGTTTGTTCATAAGCTTGGACTGAAAAATGTAGCAGAGTGGCGCAAATTTTGTAAGGGAGAACTTAAAGGTAAGGGAAAAATGCCTGAAGATATACCTGCCGATCCTAGAAAAATCTATAAGACAAAGGGTTGGAGGGGAATGAGGGACTGGCTTGATTCATTATACACTAAAACTTCGTCACCTAAGGAAAGAATTTAATTGAGGCCATCTCGCCTTAAGACAAAAAGTTACGATCTCTTGCCAATATAGAGACTTTTTCCAAACTTCAAAAATCCTCTCCACCTAATGAAGCAGGGGGAGAATATGTAGGATTTGAACCTCGGTAATAGGATCAGCGATCCTTGATCTTCTCTATTATCGAGGTGGTGGAAAAACCGTCTTCAAACGCCAGGGAGATTACTTTTCCACCATATGATTTCACTATGTCCCCGCCCACTATCTGATCCGGCTTCCAGTCTCCGCCTTTTACCAGCACATCCGGCTTAACAGCTGAGATGAGTTCATATGGCGTATCCTGATCAAAAATCGTTACAAAATCTATCATCTCGAGAGCAGACATCACTGCTGCGCGTGCATCCTGGTTGTTTATTGGCCTGCCTTCTCCTTTCAACCTTTTTACCGAGGTATCTGAGTTAAGGCCTATCACAAGATAGTCGCCCAATGCCCTTGCCTTCTTAAGATAAGAGATATGACCAAGATGCAGTATGTCAAAACACCCGTTTGTGAAAACAATTTTTGATCCATGTTTTCTCAATGTCTCAACTTTTTTTGAAATCTCTTCTATCCCAACCACCTTTTGCTGAAAAAGAAATTCTTCCGGCCATGACCTGCCTGCAAGTTTGGCAGTGTAGACTCCCATTGTTTTATAAAGATCCAAAAGGTCTGGAAAGCTTTTATTAATGGCCTCGATATGCGCCCGCACTGTACTCCAATCACCTCTCTGCACAGGCCCGGTAAGCGCAGCCTTTTCATTGGCAGCAATGTTTGCAACAGTGCCTTTCAGTAGAGGAATAAGAACACCCGGCCCTATGCCTATTGTCCTCAACATATCTGAAGCATGGGCTGCAATGCTTACTACATAGTTCGATGCCATTACTGCTGCTGCGTGATAAAGAGTTTTATCTTCCTTGGCGATCTCTATGATCCGATCAGTGATCGAGCTTAAAATATCTCTTGCCGTAGCGCATGCATTTTTGCTTCCCTCGACAGTAAAGTAACTCTCCAACAGCGCATTCTTTGCCCTGGAAGGATCTGCGATAGATTGAATAGGATGAAGACTTGCCACCTCTCCGCCAAGCCCGGCAATTGCAGAAAGCGCATCCGAGGAAAGCTGGCCACTCATATGGAAAAACACCTTGCCCTTGCACCTGTCCCGCCATCTCTCAGCAATCTGCTTAGCTACCTCTGATATATGCATATCAGGCACAGTAATGAGAATAACATCCGCATTTCCAGGTGTTTCGGGAAGGGTTTCGTAAGCAACAATCTCCATATTCTTTTTTGAGGTTACAGTCCATGATATTTTGTAGCCCTTCTCCCGCAAGAGGGAGAGCATTGCGCTTCCAACCTTACCAAGACCGATAATCCCAAAGTTATGCTTCATCAAAAACACCTTCCTCTTGTAGCTTTTGATATTTATCCCAATCAATAGCATATTTAACGCTGTTTGCGCTCTCGTGAAGCATTTCTCTATATTCATCGCAAGAAACATATTCCTTAAGTCTGTCTGAGATCGGATATACCTGCTCGCTGGGCCTCATCAGCTCAGGCTCGCCTGTAATCTCATTTATAAGGCATCCATAGGATATGGCATATGAGACATCAGATAAAGGTTTATCCTTGAAATCCCGCATCATGGCTATTACCTTGCCGCCGTCAATTGGAGAAAAGAAAGAGTACATCTTCGAATAAATCACTGCCCCGTGGTAATGCTCGGGGATATCGAGAATCGCCTCCCTCTCCACTGAAGACGCCAGGCTAAACAATATTTCCTGCACTTTTCTTAAGCCTCCGAGACCAGGATACATCTGGCTAGGCAACTTAGGCCTGTCTTTACTGAAACTCTCTTTTGGGCTTTGCAGCGAAAGCCATTCTATGGTGAGTGTGGAAAATCCTTTACTCAAATCAATGCTCTTCAAAAAAGTTTTCTTGGGCTTAAATACGCTTTCTCTCACCAAAAGTTCTATGAGGCGGGTATCCTTATCCATCCGATCAAAATTAATATATAGTCTGGATACATACATTTCGTTTCTTGAAACCGTAATAATGAGATCGTGGTATCCTTTTGCGTGAAGAATATCAAGAACGCCCTTCTTGGAGAGAAGATCCATTATATCATCCTGATTGTATAGGCCCAGAAAGAGATCGGATTTTCCCCTCTCATCCTTTCTGTACAATGTGCCGGGCACATCGACATCAGGAAATACTTCTTCAAGATATAGGGGAGATTTTTTTGAGTGAAGACGCCCTCTTCTCCTTCTCACTGCACCACTCTCCCTACACCGGCAACAAGCACATAGCGCGCACCTGCTTTTTTCAGGACACGAGCCACCTCTTTTGCTGTGGCTCCGGTAGTGATCACATCATCCACGACAAGAACTGACTTTCCTTCCACTCCATTTGCCTTAAAAGAACCCCTCACATTTTTCAATCTTTGTTTCTGATTAAGACCAACCTGGGGATCGGTTCTCCTGGTCTTTTTGAGAGCATCAAACCTTATCCTGACCCCCATATATTTACCCAGTTCGCTTGCAATGAGCGATGCCTGATTAAAGCCTCTTGTTGCAAGCCGGGTCCAGTGAAGAGGCACAAATGTTATCTGATCTATATCAGCATCCTTGGGCAGACTGTCATACAAGATCCTGGCAAGAACCTTTTTGAATGCGGTTTTTCTATGATACTTGAATGAATGAATAACATCCTTCAGCACCCCTTCAAAGCAGGCAGCACCCAAAAGCCTGTCGAATGCCGGAGGATCAGCCTGGCACGAAATACATATTCCAGGGCTTCCAATCGCCCTCCCGCACACATCACATACGGGTTCTGAAATTGGTTTTATTTGAGACATGCATGAGGAACATATCCCGTGATTCACTTCTCCAAACTCATTACAGATAAAACATCTTGATGGAATAAAATTTTCATAAAAAAATCTCAGCATGACACTCAAGATACCATACTTGCGGCATATATCACAACAATGCATCGCTCCTCATTTAATTAAAATCTTCGTCCCTAAAAAATTTGCAAATAAAATACAAATGGGTTAAAAAGGTATGCCCATCTTCAAGAAAGGAGATTTTTTATGGTTTCAAAAGCATCTTCATCAGACTTTATAAAAGCACTTGAGATTGGACGTCCGCCAAACATAAAAAAACTCTTCCCAAACTCCAAGGCCCTGATCGTGAGCGGGAAAGTAATTGATAGGGCAATGCGGAAAAAAAGCGCGGCAATGACTATTGCTGCAAATGTCAGAGGTTCTGTTCTCATAAAAGGAGTTCTCAGGGCTGCACAGAGAGCAAATGCAGCAGTTATAATCGAAATCGCAAAATCCGAAAGCACCTATTGCCCAATCAACCTATGGAATATAGCAACTCATGTGGATGCCGTCTGCAATGAGCTTGGCATAACAATACCTGTTGCCGTACATGCCGACCACTATGGCTTGAAGAGCCAGGCAGATGTTGAGGCTGCCAAAGTAGAGATACCAACACTATTTGATGCAGGCATCACTTCTATTGCAATCGACGCATCCCATATGCCTGATGACAAAAACCTGCTCGCCAATATCGCGCTCAATCCATTCATTCCAAAATGGGCAGGTTATGAAACCGAGGTCGGTGAAATCAAGGGAAAAGCAGGACTCTCCACTGTTGAAGAAGCCCTGTTCCTTATCCAGGGGCTAAACGCTCATAGGATGTACCCTGACTGGATTGCGCTGAATAACGGCACTACGCACGGGATCGAGGCAAGCGATGCAGGAATTCAGGTTGAGCTTACAAAGCAGATCCATGCAGCCATTGATAAATACGGGCTCTCAGGCGCGCAGCATGGCACTTCCGGAAATAATTCAGACCGCCTGAGAAGGATCGCAAAGGAGACTCATACCACAAAGGCAAATGTGGCAACTGCCCTGCAAATGATCTCATGGGGTGTGAAGGTAAATGAATATGGTAATGCCTTCCTGGATAAGGATGGTCAGTTCATAAAACTTTCTAATTCAGGGATCACTGATCCTCTTTGGGCCGAGATGACAGCCTATGCGCAGTCAAAAAGCCTCAAGGGAGGAGATTACAAAAAACTCAATCTCCCATTTGAGATAAAAATCCTGGCCCAGCCCAGGGAAGTGAGAGAAAATATGGCAAGCGCAGTGGAAGAATTCACCTTTGGTCTCCTTACCCAGGTATTCAATGCAAAAGACACTGCGCCGCTGGCAATTGAAGCGATCATGAAGGCTGGTTCTTATGATCTTGGCCCGAAAGGAAGTCCGATTGAGGACCCGAACGAATGGACTGAGGAAAAGATCACATCAAAGGCAGCAAAAATAAACAGGACTGCAAGCGATCCTCACGCCGACTATAGCGACTGATCTGCCTGAAAAAGCAGGAGAAAACAATATTTTATGCCCTTGACGTACAAAACATAGTGTGGCATTAGTCCGCCAAGGGTAAATACTTACGGAAAACACCGAAAATCTTTGGAGGAAATACTAATATGGCAAGGGTAACTGTTGAAGATTGCCTTGAAAAGGTACACGATCGTTTCTCGCTAGCAGTTGTTGCGGCAAAACGCACAAAACAGATTCAAAAAGGTGCTACACCTTTATGCAAACGGAAAGAAAACAAAGAGGTTGTTACTGCATTGCGCGAGATTGCTGAAGGAAAAATCCTGATAAAATCTGACTCATGACCAAAAAAGACTACTATGAGATCC
>JAGVNP010000131.1 GCA_020053185.1 Deltaproteobacteria bacterium
CACTTAAAAAACATCATATAAAGATATTAAAATCTTCTTCCATCTATGAAAACAAGGCATCAGGTGTACGAGAGCCTCAACCGGATTACCTTAACATGGTGTTACGAATATCAGCTGATATCACGGCACTTGAGTTGCTCGACATATGCCACCAGATAGAAGATTCCCTAGGCCGAACCAGGCCTTATAAGAATGCGCCGAGAACAATCGATATCGATATCTTGATGCTCGATGGCATGTCTGTCGATACTGCCTCTCTTAAAATCCCACATATTGAAATGGAATCAAGAGCATTTGTGATCTTTCCCCTTGCAAAAATTGCGCCAAGACTGACCTTGCCTTCAGGTAGGCATATCCAAAAGGTAAAGGAAAGTCTAAACTGTGACGACATATTAACTACGTGGAATATTAAGAAGAAATATGGTAAATAGGACAGATTGCGTGTGAAAAAGAGCTTGATTGTATGAAAAGCAATTCAAAAAATAATTTGATATGCATCTGGGTGATTATAATCCTGTCTATCTTCTGTCAGGGGGATATATTTACAAAAACCCTTCCTGACGGAACATTGCAATTCAGCAACCGGCCAACAGAGAACGGATGGGATCTCTATATTAAAGAAAAAAGAACAATAACGTCTTCATCTTCCAAGAGGATGCCGCCAGAAGAGATCGAGAGGGTTATTGCAGACATCGCTCCCCGCTATAATGTAGACCCGTCACTGGTAATAAGTGTAATTGAGATAGAATCCGGATACCGCCCCACTGCCCTGTCACAAAAAGGAGCGATGGGCCTCATGCAGCTTATGCCGGAGACAGCATGTGATCTTGGGGTAAAAGATCCGTGGGACCCTGTCCAGAATATCACCGGCGGAACAAAATACCTCTCTTATCTGCTCAAGAAATACAATGGAGATATTCCTTTGACCCTTGCCGCATACAATGCAGGCCCAGAATCTGTACAAAATTACAACGGTATTCCTCCTTTCCAAGAAACAATAGATTATGTTAAAAAAGTGCTTAAGCGGTTAGACTCTTTAAAGGCAGATGGAATATAAAATGCAGTCAAAAACAAATTGGGCCAATATCATTACCATTACACGGGTCATCGAGATCCCGATCGTTGCCGTGCTCCTCATAAACGGCGGAAAATGGTGCTCAATCGCAGCCGCTTTTCTGTTCATAATTGCCACATTCAGCGATTTTCTCGATGGATACATTGCACGGCGCTACCATATGGAATCTAATCTCGGAAAATTTCTTGATCCGCTCGCTGACAAGCTCATTGTCATTACCATTCTCATTCTCCTCATTCCCTTAGAAAGGGTCCCGGCATGGATAGTGGCCCTGATCGTGGCGCGTGAGATTGCAGTCACAGGTCTTAGGAGCATCGCTTCGGAACAAAACATTGTCATTGCCGCAAACTGGCTGGGAAAATATAAGACCTCTTTTCAATGCGCTGCATTGATCCCCCTACTTATGCACTATGAGATCTTTGGAATCCAGTTTCAAAAGGGCGGAGAATATTTTCTCTGGATCGCTCTCTTCTTTACTGTATGGTCAGGCATTGACTATATCTATGACTACTTCAAAGTTTCGATGGCAGAAGAATAAATAGTTCGAGGTTAAAGAACCGTAATCCGAAATTCTTGAAGATAGTTTCATTGGTTTTATTTGTTTGATTAGTTTGATTTTATGAGCCTCTAACCAATAAGACCAATCAAACCAACAAAACTCTTTATCTTTTCTTTTGCCTTTCGTTCCTCGAACCTATAACCTTTTCACTGCTTACTGCCTACTTCTTACTCCTTACTTTCTTCTTTCCTGCCAGAGACCATTGTGTAAATGAGAAGGTATACAATACCAATTGTTATGTAGACATCTGCCAGATTAAATGCCGGCCAGTAAAATCTGCCTATATGAAAATTGAGGAAATCAACTACCTCGTGCAGCCGTATCCTGTCAGTCAGATTGCCAAGAGCGCCGGCAATAATCAGATAAAATGAACTTCTTGTAAAAACCGAGGTAGCGGATATCTGCCTCAGCATGAAAAAAACCATCGCGCATGCCAGCACGGTGATCACTAAAAAAAACGGCGTTCTCAATGATTCCGGCATACCCTGGAGAATACCGAACGCTGCACCTGTATTGCGTACATGAATGATATCGAAAAAATCAGGAATTACAGCCACACCCTGACCCACTTCAAGAGTACTATCAACATACCATTTTGTAATCTGGTCAAAACTATAGCAAATAAGGACTGCAAACAATCCTAATTTGCCATACCCCTTTTTTTCCGAAGAACTCTTATCGCTTGTCATAAAATCTGGCTTACACAGTTTCCGCATATAAGAGGATGACTCGCATTCGCTCCCACATCCTCGCTATAATGCCAGCACCTCGCGCACTTTGTTCCGGATGCCTTTTTAATTTCTATTCCAAGGTTGTTGAATTCAGTGCTCTCTACATACGGGCCTTCACTCCGCACGACCTCGACCTTTGAAACAATACACACGTCCTTTAAAACGGGCTCAACATCCTTTATAAGCTGCAATGTCTCGCCAGATGCCTTTAACACGACCAGTGCATCCAATGA
>JAGVNP010000191.1 GCA_020053185.1 Deltaproteobacteria bacterium
AGGTGTCTGGTTGGTAAAGGCCGCAAATCTCCTGTTTCCTGGCTGCGAACTTTCTTTTCTGATGTGCCGGATATCAGTGTAGCTCCAAGACCGTCCCTAAAAATAGCCTTTTTCTTAGCCAGTCCGAATACACTGGCTTTGACTTCTTTATCCTCTTTGTTAACTTTTGCCGTCACAATGCCGGGCACTGACCACAGATCAATTTTCTCCACATCTTCTGGATCACGTCCGGATAAAAAAACGCTTGAGCATACAGCCTTTGCCTTATAACCTGTTCCTATGTACGCAACCTTTTTTACCGAACATGCCGGAAGCGAAAAAACAAACAACAGAATAAAAAGACCGAGAAAAATCCTTTTAATATAACCTTCCATTTTCATACCCTCCTATATAAAAACATTTTTTTACAAACCTAATGATTCAAACCGATCTAAAAAAACTCCTCAAGCCCCTAGTATGACCCTGCAGGAACAAATGAAAAACCGTTGTGCGCTTTTAAAAAGGCCAATATCTTGCTGCTGTCACCATATACATAACCTATATCAAAATCCCATTCAAGCCTGACTCCATGCTGATGTGCAAGCTGATCAACTGACTCAGATGGTTCAATCTCAATAAATTGAGAGCCATTTTGATTATATGTATAGCTGTAGAAAGTCAGGTAATATCCTGGCTCATTATCACACTTGATCTGCACGATATATATCTTGTCCTTAAGAAGAATCACCCGAAGATATCCGGGCATTTCTCCGCATGTAAAACGATAGTCATTGCTGTTGGGGCTCAGCCAGATTGTTGTGGTGGTATTGGTATGCGCATCATAATATGTCCCTGGCAATCCATTCACAATAGCCGCATCTAGCGGAGTGATAACCTCCTGATTGGACTCATAACAACCGGATATAAGAAGGGTCATCAGAGTAAAACAAGAGAGCATAACAAACCGAAGAAAGGAATTAGCCATTCCACTGTCTGAAAATGGAAGTTCCTTGGGCATATCAAAACAGTATCTTAATGACATTTCAGAGTCAATGAAGTAATATTACTCGAAATAATCCTGTGGTTCTTATTGCATATGCTGGAGAATAAAAAGGAGGAACATTTATCATGGGAGAACTTCGGAACATGATAATAGTGAAATTTGCCAATAAAGCTCAATTTTTTCTCAAAACGCAGATCTGGAATACACGGCTGGACAACCTTTCCGGCATAAAAAAGTTTTCTGTCAAATATCTACGGACATTCCTCCTGGCAATACGCAACTTTAATGAAGACAAATGCTATTTACGGGCATCTGCACTCACCTTCTACTCGCTGCTCTCTATCGTACCTGTGTTTGCATTGATTTTTGCAATTGCAAAGGGATTTGATTTCCAGATACTTCTGCAAAAGCAGCTTTTGGAAAAATTTCCCGGACAGCAGGATGTGCTGACGCAGGTCATAGATTTTTCCAACAAGCTTCTTGAAAACACCAAGGGAGGGACGCTGGCAGGTTTTGGTGTAGTTCTCCTGTTCTGGTCTGTAATAAAAGTGCTTGGCCATATTGAAGAAGCTTTTGATGATATCTGGGCCGTGGAAGAAACCAGGTCTTTTGTGAGAAAATTCAGTGATTACCTTTCCATGATGCTTATCTGTCCTGTGCTTATCCTCATGTCAGGAAGCATTACTGTTTTTGTCACCACCCAGTTGGAATTCATCACCGATAGAATCATGTTCATCGGTGTATTTGTTCCTCTCATACTTTTTGCATTGAAATTTCTGCCCTATGTCCTGATCTGGTTGGTATTCACCCTTGTCTATATTATGATGCCGAACATAAAAGTAAAGTTTGCATCTGCATTTTTTGCCGGGATCATTGCCGGAACAATATATACTGTGGTGCAGTTGGAATACATCATGTTTCAGGTTGGAGTGACAAGCTATAATGCGATCTACGGCAGTTTTGCAGCACTTCCCCTGTTTCTTGTATGGCTTCAGATAAGCTGGATCGTTGTTCTCTTTGGGGCAGAATTTTCGTTCGCACATCAGAATAGCAGTGATACTTATGACTTTGAAACAGAAGACAAAGATGTGAGTGCAAACTTTAAAAAGCTCCTTGCATTAGAGATCTCACATCTTATCATAAAAAATTTTGCCATGGGGGCAAGGCCTTTTTCCGCCCTCCAGATCTCACAAACACTAGAAATACCCTTCCGCCTTGTACAGAATGTGCTCAGTGAATTATCTCAAACGCGGATCATCTCCGAAACCCAGTCCGAAGGAGATATTGAGCCTGGCTATCAGCCGGCCCGTGATATCAATAGCATCACCATAAAATCTGTTATCGATGCCCTTGATGACAGGGGCGATATCATACCTGTCGCACAGACAACTGAACTGGCAAGCCTGTCAAAATCTCTCCAGGCGTTTAAGGATACTATTGAAAAATCGCCTGCGAACATCCTGCTGAAAGAAATTTGATCTACAGGCATGGTATTGAAAAATTGTTTATGATAAAAAAACATAATAGTTTAGGTTTTATAAACTAAATAAAGGAGGCTTTTATGTATACACCTGCAACAGAACTTGCCCTTCAAAACTTGAGGGATCTGTCAATGGTCAAATGGTATGTAATCCCGCTTCTTGCAATCGTATTATACATCTACTCGTCTGAATTAAAAAAAGCGATGCAGTCAAAAAACTGGGATGCAATCTTTGCCGGGCTCACACTTTTCGGCATGGATTTTTTCAATGAGTCATGGAACGGATGGATTCTGCACTTTTCGCAGCGCTCTGCATTCTGGACAACACCGGGAGACACTGCACTCCGCACAATGGTGGGCTGGAATATCGAGATCATGTTCATGTTTGCCATTGCCGGCATCATTTTTTACAATTCATTTCTCGAGGATAAAAAACAAAAGATCCTGGGCCTTCCCAACAGATGGTTTCTAGCCATTTCATTTTCAATCTTCTGCGTATTTGTCGAATGCCTGCTTAATATCGGCGGACACCTGGTGTGGGAATATCCATGCTGGTATCTCTCATTCCAGGGCATCTGGCTTATCTTTTTGATCGGCTACCTCCATTTCTTTGTTGCAGTAATACTGGTGCTAAGTCTGAAAACAAATAAAGCCAAAGCCATCGCGGTCTCTGCGATTTATAGTGTGCCGATCATCATGAATATCATCGCCTTTGGAATCTTTGACTGGATATACTGATTACATTTTCCATTAAAAAGCGACAGGAAGTTGAGGTGACAGGATAATGCATCCTCTGGCTGGAAAACCAGCTCCAAAATCCATACTGATAAATATACCGCGGCTGGTGAGTGCATATTATACTGGGCATCCTGATGCTGAAGATAGTTCGGAGATCGTATCTTTCGGAACCTCCGGACATAGGGGATCTTCTCTTTCAAGAAGTTTCAACGAAGACCATATCCTTGCAATCAGCCAGGCAATCTGTCTCTACAGAAAACAAGCTTCAATCACAGGCCCGCTGTTTCTAGGAATGGACACACATGCGCTCTCAGAACCTGCATTTGCAACAGTGCTTGAGATACTTGCGGCAAACGACGTAGATGTGATGATACAGAAAGATTTTGGCTACACCCCTACCCCTGTGATCTCTCATGCGATCCTTACCTACAACAGAAACAAAAAAACTGGCCTAGCTGACGGGATTGTGATCACACCTTCACACAATCCTCCTGAAGACGGCGGCATAAAATATAATCCTCCTAATGCAGGGCCTGCGGACACAGAAATCACCAAATGGATCGCCGATACTGCAAATAGCTTCCTGAAAGCTGACAAAAAAAAGATAAAAAGAATATCATATAAAAAAGCACTTAAGTCACAAACCACACACAAATACGACTACATAATCCCTTATGTTGATGATCTAAAGAACATCCTCGACATGGATGCGATACGCGCATCCCGCTCAAAGATATGCGCAGATGCAATGGGAGGATCAGGGCTTGCATATTGGGAAATCATTGCAGACCGTTACAAGCTTTCAATCGATGTACGAAACAATGTGGTTGATCACGCATTCAGCTTCATGACTGTTGATAAGGACGGAAAGATCAGAATGGACTGCTCTTCACCATATGCCATGGCAAGCCTTATTGAGCTGAAAGATAAATATGATATCGCATTCGGCAATGACCCTGACTTTGACCGCCACGGAATCGTAACCAAAAGTGAAGGACTCATGAATCCG
>JAGVNP010000088.1 GCA_020053185.1 Deltaproteobacteria bacterium
AGAGATGTCAATGCTTTTTCACAAAAATAACCCATATACTATAAGTGTTTACTATTTCAGGCCATTTAGTATATTAATACCTCCAAAATCTTGAATAAAAGAAAGTGGTAAAAATGGAAGTCATATACGGCCTAAATCCAATAAAAGAAGCCCTAATCGCAAAGAGCCGGGAGTTTTTCGATATCCTTGTGGGCAGAGAACGTTATGATGAGATAGCGAACCTTGCACACGGGATTCCCCTGCATACGGTTTCCAAAAAAGAAATTGACAAGATCTCAAGGACCGAAGCGCATCAGGGAGTGGCTGCAAGGGTTTCAGGATATCGTTATGTTCCGTTAGAGCAGCTTTTTCCTCTGAAAATTGTTCTTGTTCTGGACTCAATTGAAGACCCGCAGAATTTGGGAGCAATTGTCAGATCAGCCCATACCCTTGCAGGCGCAGGGGTGGTGATCCCGAATAAAAATGCCGCATCCATAACCCCTTCTGCAGTAAAGGCATCGGCAGGTGCAACCGAGCATACTAAAATTGCACGCGTGCCGAACTTAAGATCTGCTGCTCAAGTATTGAAAAAGAACGGTTTCTGGCTCATCGGAATGGAGGCAGGACAGGGAGAGCCACTGTCGAAGGCTCCTTCTTTTGAAAAAATAGCGATCGTAGTCGGCGGAGAGGACGCAGGCATACGATGCGTTTTGCAAGATGAGATCGACGTGATCGTACACATTCCCATGAAGAGTGCTTTTAATTCGCTCAATGTAGCGCAGAGCGCCTCAATTGCTATTTATGAGCTGGCCACAAGACGACAGGGATAAAATTTTCTGTCTCATTGGTTCAATTAGGTCTAATTGGTTAGACGGTGCTTGCTGGATTTCAACCACCTAAAACCAATCAAACGAATGAAACCAATAAAACAAACCACCCGTTACAATCAGCTTTTTCCCTCGCTCCTCGAACCTATTACCTATAACCTCGTACCTATCTTATACGCTTCCTGCCAACTTGAATATAGGCAGATACATGGCAATCATCATTCCGCCTATCACCCCGCCCAAGAACACAATCAACAAAGGCTCCATTAGAGATGTAAGTGCGGCAACTGCATTATCCACTTCTTCCTCGTAAAAATCAGCTATCTTTGACAGCATCTGATCAAGTGCGCCTGTGGCCTCACCAACACCCACCATTTGCACCACAAGAGGAGGAAATATTCCTGATTCCTCCAAAGGCTCTGCAATGGATTTACCTTCGCTTATGGATTTTCGTACATTGAGAACAGCTGCCTCAACAATCTTATTTCCGCTTGCCCGGGATGTAATAGACAAGGCCTCCAATATGGGAACACCTGAGCTTATCATGGTGCTTAAAGTCCTGGTAAACCGTGCAACAGCAGCCTTTTGAAGTACTGTTCCGAATATAGGCATCTTTAATGAAAAATCATCAATGATAAGTCTGCCTTTCTCCTTCGATTTGAACCACCGGAAGGCAAATACAAGAAGTATTATCACACCTATCATGTGTAATACGTATTTGCGGAAAAAATTACTCATATTCACAAAGAACTGCGTAGGGCCAGGAAGGGTAGAGCCAAACTCCTTAAACATCTCCGCGAATGTGGGGATGACAAAGACCATCATAACTCCGACCACAATGACTGCAACAGAAAGCACCACTATAGGATATACCATCGCGCTTTTCACCTTAGCCTTTAAGGCCTCTGCTTTTTCCAGATATACTGCCAGCCGGTTAAGGATTGTATCGAGCACACCGCCAACTTCTCCTGATTCGACCATGTTCACAAAAAGATCGTCGAACACCTTCGGGTGTTTTCTTAAAGCATCAGAAAACGTCGATCCACTTTCCACGTTCTGCTTTACATCAATAATAATCTTTTTGAATCCGGGATTTTCCTGCTGATTTCCCAATATATCAAGACACTGCACAAGAGGAAGACCCGCAGTAATCATTGTGGCAAACTGCCTGGTAAACATAGCAAGATCCTTAGTTTTTACTTTTCTTTCTTTGAATAAAACGATCTCTCTTTGTTTTCTTTTTACCTTTAAAGGCGTTATCTGCTGCCGCTTCAGCATCAGATTCGCAGCAGTCAAATTCTGAGCCTCGATCTCTCCGGTTTTTACAGTCCCATCAGGAAGTCTTCCTTGCCATGAAAACATCGGCATACGTTATCTCCTCTCTCCTTTTATAGAGCCCTTTGACTTTGGGGGTTGCTTATCATCTGTCTTAGTTCATCCGTATCATTGGAGCATCCCATGGCAACATCCAAAGATATAAGCCTGCCTGCATACAGGTTGTATAGGGACTGGTTCATTGTCTGCATGCCATGTTTTATCTGGCCCACCTGCATCTGCGAATAAATCTGATGGATCTTGCTTTCTCTTATGAGATTTTTGATTGCCGGGGTAGTGATCATTAATTCAGCCACCAGCACCCTGCCCTTGCCATCCATTCTGGGAAGAAGCTGCTGGGCAACCACTGCCTCAAGTACAAAAGAGAGCTGGGTACGTATCTGCGACTGTTGATTCAATGGGAATGCATCAATAATACGGTTTATGGTCTGTGCCGTAGAGTTTGTATGAAGCGTAGCAAACACAAGATGTCCTGTCTCTGCTATGGTGAGCGCTGCTTGCATGGTTTCCAGATCTCTCATCTCACCAATAAGCACTATATCCGGATCCTGCCTCAAAATATATTTTAAAGCAGTTACAAATCCTTTTGTATCCGCTCCTATTTCCCGCTGATTTACCACACAGCTTTTATGCTCATGAACAAATTCAATAGGGTCTTCTATCGTTACGATATGTTCATGACGTTCCCTGTTTATTTTATCTATAATGGCGGCAAGTGACGTAGATTTACCAGAGCCTGTGGGTCCGGTCACAAGCACAAGTCCCCGTGGGAGCCTTGTAAGATTATTTACTATACTGGGGAGTCCCAGAGCTTCTATGCTCTTGATTTCAAAAGGCACCATACGAAAAGCACCTGCTACAGCCCCTCTCTGCACAAATATATTGACCCTGAAACGCGCAAGACTCTTTATTCCAAAAGAGAGATCGAGTTCCATTTCTTCCTCAAAGCGATGCTTCTGCGCCTCGGTTAAAACCGAATAGCAGAGCCTTTTTGTATCCTGGGCAGTCAGCGGCGGCATATCAAGGGGATAGAGTTCCCCCCTCACTCTTATCTGAGGAGGAGTATTTACGGTTAAATGCAAATCAGATGCCCCTTGCTCTACCATTGTCTTGAGCAAATCATGTATGTTTTCTACCATTATCCTCTATCCTCCAATTAGTCAGCAATAGTGATCCTTAAGACCTCGGGAACACTCGTAACCCCTTCCATTATCTTGGTGAGTCCGCTCTGTCGCAAAGTTTTCATACCCTGGCGTATTGCTTCTTTTTTCAATTCAGTTGCAGAAGCACCCATAAGCACAAGTTCTTTTATTGCCTCATCAATGGGCATCACCTCATACAGGGCGATTCTTCCTTTGTATCCGGTATTTCCGCAAGCAGGGCATCCATTACCTTTGTAGCATTCTGTTGCCTCTGCCTCCTGAGGTGGCATGCCCATCTGGATAAGGGTTTCTTTGGGTATATCGTCTTTGACCCTGCATTGCATACAGATCTTTCGTGCAAGCCGCTGCGCTACAATTAGGTTTACAGATGATGCAACCAGAAAAGGCTCTACGCCCATGTTAAGCAACCTGTTTATCGTGGACGGAGCATCATTTGTATGCAGGGTAGACAGAACAAGGTGCCCGGTAAGTGCAGCTTTTATTCCGATCTCAGCGGTTTCAAAATCTCTTATCTCTCCCACCATGATAATGTCAGGGTCCTGGCGTAAGAAAGATCTGAGTGCAGCAGCAAAGGTAAGCCCGATCTCCTCATGCACATGCACCTGATTTATGCCTGGTAGATTGTACTCTACGGGATCTTCTGCTGTTGATATGTTTCTCTCTATAATATTGAGTTCTGTGAGCGCAGAATACAGTGATGTTGTCTTTCCTGATCCGGTAGGTCCTGTAACCAGAACCATGCCCCACGGCTTATAGATGCTCTCTTTAAATTTTCTCAAGGCATCTTCTTCAAACCCCAGCTTTGTCATATCGAGCTGAAGATTTGACTTGTCGAGTATTCTCAAAACCACCTTTTCTCCAAATAATGTAGGCAGCACTGAGACACGAAATTCAACTTCCTTGCCCCCTTCTATTTTCAGCTTAATCCTTCCATCCTGGGGCAGTCTACGCTCTGCGATATCGAGCTTTGCCATAATCTTCATCCTTGATATTATGGCATTCTTCAAACGCATGGGCGGTTTCATTACGTTATAGAGCATACCGTCAAGCCTGAACCTGATCCTGAAGAATTTCTCGTATGGCTCGACATGTATATCGCTCGCCCCTCTCCTTATCGCATCCACCATAACTAGGTTTACCAGCTTTATTACAGGAGCTTCATCCGCTTCTTTTGCAAGTTCTCCTGCAGAAATTTCTTCGCCTGTCTCTTCAACCGAGATCTCCTCGGTCAGGCTCTTCATATCATCCAATGCCTGATCCAGACTGGCAGCCTGATCATAGAATTTATCAATAGCCCATTTTAGAGAATCATCTAATGTCAGATAGACCTCCACTGCATATCCTGTAAGAAATTTGAGATCATCTACTGCATATATATCGGTGGGATCAGCCATTGCGACTTTGAGCTTTGATCCTTCTCTCTCAAAAGGAATCGCCAAATATTTACGGACCATGCTCAGAGGAATAAGTTTTGCCACCCGAGGGTCGATGTTGATGTTTCTCAAGACAACAGAGGGCACTCCGTATTGTTTTGACATGAAGTCTAAAAGCTGTTTTTCAGTGAGATAACCCAGCTTTACTAACTGAGAGCCGATTCTTGTACCTGTTGTTCTTTGAGCTTTCAGCGCCTCGTTGAGTTGCTCTTGGGTTATCAACCCAGCCTTCAGCAGTTTTTCACCAAGATACTCACTTTTCATGACAAATTCTCCTTAAGAATATCGGTTAATCACAATCTTAACTTTAACCAGCACATCAATCAATAACAATAACGAAAGCCTCATAATTACCCAAGTCCCAGATCTTTATCGATCGCTGACATGGAACTAAGACAAATCTCTACAAAATCCTGAAGCGTCATGCGAAGCGCTTCGCAGAGCATGATGTGATCCCTGTTTACATTTGCCGCAAAATTTACCTCTTTCATCCGTTTTGTAACTGACTTGGCCTTTACGCTTTTAAGTTTTTTGTCAGGATATACAAGGGTTGTTGCAACAATAAGTCCGGTAATAGTCTCTCCTGCTGTAATGGCAAAATCTATTGGATGAGACCGCGTGATCCCGAGATTCTCTGCATTGTGGGCTTTTATCGCCCGGATAATATCGCAGTGCACCCCTTCTCGCTCCAAAATTTGCGCAGTGACCATGCCGTGACGAATCATATCATCCTTTGTATCATTGTAATCGAGATCATGCAGCAGCCCGGCAATACCCCACATTTCTTCGTCTTCTCCCAATTTTTTTGCCAGACCCTTCATCACAGCTTCGGTAGCAAGACAGTGTTTTTTAAGATTATCCTGATGAATGTATGAATCCAGCAGGTCAATAGCCTTATTTCGCGTAATCCCGCAGGGTTCCATCTTTTTTAGGCACTATCCTTTCTTTTACGAATCTCATCAATTGAGATTATGCTGGCAGGTGCTTTTTTTTCGTGAGACCTTACCTGTTTCTTCTGTGGCAACTCTATGGATTTTTTAATACCGGGTTTTGGAAGTGCAACAATATGAACAGGTGTACCATCTATAGTAAAATTGTTTCCGTTGATATACTCTTCTTTCAAGATCCATGTAACTTCTTTAAGAGGAAAGCTTAGGAACAAAAATTTTACCTGATACCATCGCGGTTTTACATCAGGCTCTATTCCTTCAAGACGGGCATATGAGACAAGTTTGTCTTTGATATATATTGCAGCTATGTCTCCAATCCCCAGCATAGAAAATCATTATCACATCAGGGGTGGCTTCGCAATATCGCGTAGTGCCACATTTGTAAAAAACAAAAGGCTATCCGCAAGACGGATAGCCTTTTTGATTCCTGGCGTCCCCAAGGGGATTTGAACCCCTGTCGCCG
>JAGVNP010000297.1 GCA_020053185.1 Deltaproteobacteria bacterium
CAAACTTTCTGAATGCATCTACAAATTTTAACCCATGATATCCGGGCTCCGGATCTGTAATTAAAGGAAACTTGCCATTTTCCCAATTAAATTTTCCCGAATCAACAATTACTCCCCCTATTGAAGTTCCGTGACCGCCAATAAATTTTGTTGCAGAATACACAATAATATCTACCCCAAAATCAAATGGCCGAAGCAGATACGGGGACACAGTGTTATCGAGCACAAACGGTATGCCGTTCTTGTGGGCAATGTCGGCTATGCCTTCCAGCTCTGCAACATCAAGCTTTGGATTGCCAATGGATTCAGCATAGACAGCCTTTGTCTTCTGTGTGATTGCCTTCTCAATGCTCGCAAGATCATTTGATCGTACAAAATTCACCTTTATCCCTAACCGCGGAAAGGTGTAATGAAAAAGATTGTATGTGCCACCGTAAAGATTGTCAGAAGAAACAATCTCATCCCCGGCCTGGGCAATGTTGAGAAGCGCAAGGGTAATGGCAGCCTGTCCGCTGGCAACTGCTAATGCGCCGACCCCGCCTTCAAGTAAAGCTATGCGCTTCTCCAGCACATCAGTGGTTGGATTCATCAATCGGGTATAGATATTGCCTGATTCCTTTAAGGCAAACAGGCCTGCTGCATGGTCTGTATCCTTAAACTGGTATGATGTGGTCTGATAGATCGGCACAGCACGTGCACCGGTAGCAGGATCAGGCACTTGGCCTCCGTGCAACACCAGGGTCTCTATTTTCAATGTATGATCTGTTTTACTCATGTTCATTGTCCTTTCCGCGTACTCATCACACGCTTACATATTACCAATTTCTCCCTTATGCATACTTCAGCATTCTATCAATGCATGTCCTTGCACGGATAATAGTATCTTCAGGCACCTTAACTTCGTACGTAAGGTCTTCCAGAGACCACAGTATCTTTTCCAGGCTTATGCGCTTCATATTGGGACAGATCGCATGCCTTGATCCTGGATAAAAAACCTTTCCAGGATTTTCCTTTTTCAATCGATGGATGATCCCAAGCTCGGTTGCCACAATAAACTCTTTTGTCTTTGTCTCCTTTACATATCTGCACATGCCTTCTGTAGACAGGATTTTATCAGCAAGAGCACGCACAGGCCTTGGACATTCAGGATGCGCAATCACCTCTGCTTCAGGATGCAAACGCTTCTGTTCTGCAATATGCTCTGGAAGAATCTTCACATGTGTTGGGCAAAATCCTTTCCATATAATGAGATCTTTGCCTGTGACTTCAGAGACATAATCTGCAAGGTGCTGGTCTGGCACAAAGATGATCTCTTTCTCATCTTTTAAGACATCCCTGATCATCTTTATTGCATTTCCTGACGTACAGCACAGATCACACTCAGCCTTTACCTCGGCAGTTGAGTTTACATAGCAAACAACCTTTGCGCTCGGATGCTGCGCCTTCAATGCTCTCAACTGATCAGCATTGATCATGTCTGCCATTGGGCACCCTGCATCCTTGTCCGGGATCAGGACGGTCTTTTCTGGCGAAATGATTTTTGCTGTTTCTGCCATGAAATATACGCCGCAAAATACGATAATGTCCGCATCTGTTTTGGCTGCCTCTATGCTCAGGCCAAGGGAGTCTCCTGCGAAATCAGCTATATCCTGGACCTCTGGCAACTGGTAGTTATGGGCCAGGATAACAGCATTCCTCTTTTTCTTTAGTTTTTTAATCTTTTCAGCAAGTTCCATTTACCACCCCTTCAATGATCCCGCCCCCTAAAACAATGTCTCCCTCATAGAAAACAATTGCCTGGCCAGGAGCAATAGCATTCTGATCCGTAAAGAAAGTGACCTTTAGCTTATCATTCAAGTTTGTAAGCTGGCATTCTTCCTCGCTCTTCCTGTAACGAATTTTGGCAAAAGCCTTTTCAGGCCATTCTTCTGCCAAAAGATTGAGGCTGCCTGCGATGAGTGCTTTGGCTTTTAAATCGTCTCTCTTACCCACAACAATTTTATTTTGTGGAGCATCAATGGCGACTACATAAAGAGGTTCCTTGCTGCAGACCCCCAATCCTGTTCTTTGCCCTACGGTGTAAAAAGGGATCCCTTTATGGGCTCCCACTACAGTGCCCTTCACATCCACCACAGGGCCTGGCTTTACTTCTTTCAGCCTTTCAGTCAAAAAATCCCTGTAGTCTTTTCCGTCAATGAAACAGATATCTTGGCTTTCCTTTTTTTCCGCAACTGGAAGTCCTGCCTCTCTCGCCAAGGCCCTAATCTCTTCCTTGCAAAGTGCGGCCAGAGGAAAGAGCATATGATCAAGCGCCTCATGCGGAATAGGGTAGAGAAAATAGGTTTGATCTTTCCTCTTGTCCGCTGGTTTCTTCAAAGAGAGGTGTCCATTATTTTTCTCAATTGCCGCATAATGTCCTGTGGCAAGAAAATCGAAACCCATGATAAGAGCCTTTTTCAGGAGGACATCAAATTTGAGATTACGATTACAGTCTATACATGGATTAGGGGTCCTTCCTTTTGCGTATTCTCGTAGAAATGGACCAATGACGTATTTCTCTAGCTCTGCAGAAAAATCCAACACGTAATGCGGTATGCCCAAGTGGTTGCAAACCCTTCGGGCATCTTCTATGGCATCCCCGCCACAGCAGCTTGTTTTATTGCTTTCTTTATTACTTATTCCAAGACACATTGTCACACCTGTGACCTCATATCCATTTTGTTGTAGCAGCAAGGCTGCAGTAGAGGAGTCCACGCCCCCACTCATTGCTACCAGTACTTTTTTACCCATTTTTACTTGCCTTTTTCTGATAGTCTTCAATCGCCGCCTTAAGGGCATCTTCTGCCAGGACAGAACAATGCATCTTAATGGGAGGGAGCCCGTCTAATGCCTCTGCTACAGCTCTATTCGATATCTTTAGCGCCTCTTCTATGCTCTTGTTCTTTATAAGTTCTGTGACCATTGAGCTTGTGGCAATGGCAGCGCCACACCCAAAGGTCTTGAATTTTGCGTCAATAATGACCCCATCCTTTACCTTTATATAAAGTTCCATAATATCCCCGCATGCAGTATTTCCCACCTTTCCCACGCCATCCGGGTTTTCAATAGAGCCCATGTTCCTGGGGTTTCTGATATGATCAATCACCTTTTCGCTGTAGGGTTCCATTTTATCTTGTCTCCTTCCTGTACAATGGCGACATGGTGCGCAGCTTTTCTATGATACCAGGGAGGGTATCGAGCACATAATCTATCTCATCTTCAGAGGTGAATTTCCCGAGAGAAAATCTCAACGATCCGTGGGCCAGTTCATGTGATAAGCCAATCGCTGTCAGCACATGCGATGGCTCAAGGCTGGAAGATGTACAGGCAGACCCTGTAGAACATGCAATGCCCTCCATATCTAGATATAAAAGCATTGACTCTCCTTCCACATAAGCAACCGAGATATTTGCATTGCTTGGCAGCCTCTTTATCGGATCTCCATTGAGCCGGGTATCTTCAATGCTGTCTAAAATACCCTTTATAAGTTTATTGCGCAAAGAGGTCATTTTTTCAGCCTCCTGAACCATCCCTTCCTTTGCCAGCTCAACTGCTGCACCAAAACCAACAATGCCTGGAACATTGTGAGTCGATGCCCTTCGGCCCCGCTCCTGATCTCCCCCATGCAGAAAAGGTGTAAACTTTGTTCCCTTTCTTATATAGAGAACACCAACCCCTTTGGGGCCATAGAGTTTATGCGCTGATGCGCTCAACAGATCAACATGAAGCTCATCCACATTAATAGGGGCATGGCCAAAAATCTGCACTGCATCAGTGTGAAAATAGATGCCTGCCTCCTTTGCGATTTTTCCAATCTCTGAAATGGGCTGTATGGTGCCGATCTCATTGTTCGCATGCATGATAGAGACAAGTATGGTTCTCTCTGTTATAGCTTTCTTCACATCATAAGGATCAACAAGTCCGTTAGGGTCAACCTTTATATAGGTTATTTGAAATCCCTGTTTTTCGAGAAACTTGCATGTCTCAAGGATCGCATGATGTTCTATTGCAGATGTTATTATATGATTTCCCTTTTCTCTCCGAGCATATGCTATGCCTTTGAGCGCAGCATTATCGCTCTCTGCCCCACCAGAGGTGAATACAATCTCTTCTGGTCGCGCCATGATAAAGGAAGCGATCTGATTCCGCGCTGTCTCAACTGCTGTTCTTGCCTCTTGGCCAAAACTATGGAGACTGGAAGGGTTTCCATAGATATCGCTAAAATAGGGTATCATTGCCTGAACAACCCGTGGATCTGTTGGGGTTGTTGCTGCATGATCAAGATATATTCGTTTCACTTCTTTTTATCCTTTCGAAAAGGTTTTTTATGCTTCTCTTTGTCCATCTCCAAAAGCTGGTCCAGGGTTATAGAATCCAAAGTTTCGGAGATCTTTTCACCAAGAAGATCCCAGACATCGCGGGTAGCGCAGGTCTCTGCCCTTGAGCAGAACGACGGATTTTTTACGCAGTCAACGAGACAATCGCCTTCCACCACTTCCACGATCTCTCTCAATCTTATCTCTGAGGCAGGCTTTGACAGGACATATCCCCCATATGCACCCCTGCTGGAGGTAACCAGGCCGATGCCCCGCAAAGGAATAATGATCTGGCTCAAATATTTTTCCGAGATCTCTTCCTCGTTTGCAATGTCTTTTAAGTACACAGGGCCCTTTCCGTAATTACGGGCTAAAACCACCATCAGCCTCACTCCATACCTTGTCCTTGTGGAAAGCTTCATTCTTGATTCCTTAATTACTATATTTACTACCAATTTACTAGTGATTAAATGTTCTATTGTCAAGGGTGTTTTTTCTGGACAGCTGCCCGCCCGGCGCATGACGGGTATGTATATTCCGAGGAAGAGCGATTGGTGCAAAAATACGCCTAACTAGCCAGCATTCTGATCTCCTCTATTTCAACCTTGTCCAGAAGCGCCGCTTCGATTTTTTCTCTCAGCTCTGGCCGGAAACGTAGGCATATTCCACAATCCGTACTGATGTGCTTAGGAACGGGGATAATCTTATGCGGCAGCCCCTCGAGCTTCAGAATTTTTTCTGCCTTCAGGGCATAGCTTACTGCTTTGAACAATATTACAAAATACTCTTCCTGCCGGGTCATGGTACAACTAAACGCCCCGCTCTACTCATGGTTCCGGCAATGTCGTACATGTTAGAAACAACTCCCACGCCTAATTTATCTTTCAACTCAAAATAATTCAGGCATGTTCCGCAAACAAGAATTTCAACACCAGTCGTTTCCAATTGTTTCAGATCATCTAGGACTTCAGAGCCCTGCACGGTGAGTTTCACTCCTGTATTATAGAAAATCATCACATCCGGCTTTTCGGCCTGCCCGGCCACGGTGTGAAGAAAAGCCTTAATGAGGACATCTCCCAGCTCATCATTGCCCCGGCCCATTTTGTTTTCGGAAATGACAATAACAAAATGCCCTGATTGGACGGGGAAAGCGCCGCACGACGGAACGAACGCCTCCTTTGCCGGAGCTGTGCCTGTCTTACGTGTCAGATGAATTTCGTAAGTCCCATTACTTTTCTTTTTGCTCTTTACGTCGCACCCTGATTTCGATCCCAGGCGCTTAACATTTTCCAGCGCAGTATCATTATCGACAATCACCATAATCCGGTCATGAGATTCTATAGCCTGCTTGGCCAAGACAACAGGCTGAGGACAGGCTAGTCCTTTTGCATCAACTATTTTAATATCCTTCATCTGCTCTTCCCTTCCTTGATAATTTGACCTATCGCCTCAATGGCAGCAAATATTTGATCTTCCGTATTAAAGTAGTTGAAACTAAAGCGGACAGATCCCG
>JAGVNP010000064.1 GCA_020053185.1 Deltaproteobacteria bacterium
AAGGGAAGCATTTTGCCGTTAGGAGATCTTGTGCCCTCAGCAAAGAAAAATGGACTTATTCCGTCTTTGAGATCAGCCACTACCTTATTGATAGTCTCGATCGCTTTCGATGAATCACCACGGTCAATAAATATCATCTTGCCTAATTTTGCTGCCCATCCAAAGATAGGGATCTTTGCCAATGATCTTTTTGCAACAAATCGCAATGTGTGCGGCAAGGCTCGCGCAATAGCTAAAGGATCAAGATTGCTTGCATGATTTGAGATGAATACATATGAACGATTTTTCAGCACATTTTCCATGCCTTCAACCTGGAGCTTCACTCTGTTGGTATTCAGGATGAGCCATGCCCAGATCTTACCTATAGTGTATGGCAATTTGCCGGTTCTGCTGACCATAGCAATAAATACCGTGGGCGTACCAAGAATTATCGTGTATATAGTGGTGGTAAGAAGCGTCCAGATTGGTTTTATTGTTTTCATTATCATATTATATATTGTAAAGAATCTTTTCATAAAAGAACAGGACAAATTGTGTAAAATATATGTAAAAATTGCAAGCATATTGTGAGGCATTGTGAAGATACTATTTAGCGCTGATCTGCATGGCAGAACCCATTATTACAAAGATCTGTTTGATCTGGCTATCTTTAAGTCAGTTGATGTTATACTGATCGGTGGCGATCTTCTTCCCACAAAGATTGCTGAGCCGCTGCGCTTGATTTTTGGCAACTTTGATTTCAATAAGACGCTCCTTGCTCAATATGATTTTATTGATAAGCAATTAACTCCGATGTGTGAAGAGTTCAGAAAAAGATCTCCTAAAACAAGAATGTTTTATGTACCGGGAAACCATGACTGGCTATCATCAATCAAATACCTCGAAAAAAAGATCCCGTATTTAAAGTGCATTCATAACAAAAAAGAGATTTTTGATGGGATCTCCATCATAGGCTACGGATGTGTTACAGACTCTGCATTCTGGGTAAAAGATTTCGTCCGTAAAGACATGAAGAATGACCCTGCACTCGCAATGGGCAGATATCTTTGCGGGAGCAAGGGAAACACGATTATTTCCCATACGCATAATTACCTTACATCAAAACCTTGTATCGAAGAGGATCTATCTTCATTTACAATCGACCATCCATCAAAGACCATTGCTTTATTCCATTGTCCGCCCTTTGATACGTATCTGGATATTCTCTTTAATTCAAAACCAGTTGGAAGCAAGGCAATACGCAAATTCATTGAAGACAAAAAACCTGGCATATCCCTTCACGGCCATATCCACGAGTCGCCGTATGTCTCAAACTCGTTTTTCCAGAATATAGGCCCTACCCTTGCTATCAATCCAGGCCAGGACGCTTCGCAGCTTCATGCGGTGATATTTGATGCAACCTCGCCTGAAAAAACGCTTTCCCATACTATCTTTGATGCAAAAGGACCTATTTACAAAAGTTTCTTGCGATCCAAAAAGAACAGGATCGCAGCCAGGATAAAATCACGCCTTATCAAGATGATTTTGAAGAGGGAGAAGACCTAAAGATCCCTGTTTCAGTAATGATTGAAGTAATCAATTGCCCAGGGGTCACATCAAATGCAGGGTTATACACTTCCACTTCCGGCGCCCAAATACGGTCGCCAAACCCAAGCACCTCTTGCTTTGCCCGCTCTTCTATTGGAATCTCCGCCCCTGTTGAAATATTGGGGTCAAAAGTCGACATGGGCGCTGCCACATAAAACGGTATTTTGTGTGCATGAGCCAAGACTGCAAGACTGTATGTCCCTATCTTGTTTGCAGTATCTAGATTTTTTGCAATCCTGTCTGCACCCACAATCACTGCATCGATCTTGCCCTGTTTCATGAGCCAGCCAGCCATATTGTCGGTAATTAATGTTGCAGGGATTTTATCAGATTTTAGCTCATATGCAGTAAGCCGTGCACCCTGGAGTAGAGGCCGCGTTTCATCCACATACACCATGGAGAGTTTTCCCATGGAATAGAGCCTTCGTATAACGCCAAGCGCAGTGCCAATGCCGCCTGTTGCAAGTACGCCTGTATTGCAGTGTGTAAGAATGCGATATGTTTTTTGTTCTAAAAACAACTTATCACTATGTACTGCCATAGCTTCATTAGCAGCTTTTTCTTCGTCCCAGATTTTCTCTGCCTCTGACCGCGCAATAGTATAAAGATCTTTTTCTGCACACCCCTTGGCAACAGACAAAACTCTGTGAACAGCCCATGAGAGATTTACTGCAGTTGGTCTTGCATTTTTAAGCATCTCTGCTGCATGGGAAAATGCGGCCTGCCCTAGTTTGGCATCCAATGCAAGTCCGAATGCTGCAGCAATCCCTATTGCAGGAGCACCTCTTACAGCAAGAGTCTTTATGGCATCTGCTACTTGAGAGGCCTTGTCGCAGGCTATCCATGTCTCTTCGTGGGGAAGTCTTCTCTGATCCAGGATAAAAAACTTCTCGTCCTTAAAATAAAATGGTGTAATCATATGCGCAATATTTCCTTTGGCAAAGAGTCCTTGGTAAAGTCCTTTAATTCCTGCATTGCATGCGTCCTTATCTTCCGTGCATTAGGAAGATTATAAATGATCTTTCCATCATTTATTATTGTAGCGAGTATATCAGTGGTATTTGCTCCACACTCGCATTTTTTCTTTTTAGCAAAAGGTACAACATAATCTTTCATGCATTTTTTACACCGCAGCAGCGATTTTTTGCCTGATTCCTTGCCCCTCTTTGCAAATGGCTTATTTTCCATTTCCACAATGTCCATGGAAAAATCGAGAGATGCAGCGGATGATATCTGCGTACCAACTCCAAAAGAATCGGCAACATCCTTAACCTCAAGGAGAGATTTCTCGTTGAGCCCGCCTGACACAAAGAGCTTCACCTTCTCATAACCTCGAAGATCAAGTTCCCATCGTACTTCCTGCAATATACGTCTGAAATTGCCCCGCCTTGATGAAGGCGTATCAAACCTCACGCCAAATAATTTTTTTCCAAGGGCTTCGGCAACACGTAAGGTCTCAAATTTTTCATCCTGAAACGTATCAATAAGCACAACCCGCGGCACATCAGATTCAATGATCTCATCAAATGCGAGTGCGGCTTTTACTGTATCACCCATCTGAAGAATCAGGGCATGAGGCATGGTGCCTATTGGTCTTTCACCAATCAGCTTTGCGCTTGCTACTGTTGCCACGCCATCGCATCCTCCGATAAATGCTGCCCTCTCTACCATTGGCGCAATGGATGGATGCATACGGCGTGCGCCAAAACTTATCATGGTCTTGCCGCCACATGCTATTTTGCACCGGGAAGCACGTGTGGCAATGCCTGATGCCTGGCAAATGCAGCCCAGGATTGCTGTCTCGAATGCACCAAAAGCAAGGTAATCTCCTTCAATGCTCATCACCGGTGTATTGGGAAAAAATATGCTGCCTTCAGGAATGGATCGCATAGAAACAGGAAGCCCTTCCAAAAGCACTGTCACTTCCTCCAGACCAGCAAACACCCCCCATGCATATGCTGGATCAGGAAAAGATTTTAAGAACACCTCCATGCATACATGCTTATTCTGTTTTGTCTTTTTAAGGATCTTCTCTGTTCGAACAAAATAGATATCAGTGACCTGGCCCGACTTAACCTCTTTTGTATCTGCAATGTGCAATTTTTTCATTTCTCGAGCGCCTCCTTAATAAGCTTTTCTGTAAGCCCTGGATTCGCTTTTCCTGATGTTTGCTTCATCACCTGCCCTATGAAAAATGCGAGCAACTGTGTTTTTCCTTTTTTATAGGCTTCTACTTCTTTGGGATTATTTTTTATGATTTCATCAATCCTGAGCTTGAGCGCTTTTTCATCCATAATCTGAACAAGCCCTTTTTCCTCTATAATTGCCTGCGGAGATTTTCCTGTGCATGCCATTTCTTCAAAGACATCTTTTGCAATCTTTCCTGAAATGACTTCCTCATTGATCAGCCTTATCATTGAGGTAAGCATTTCAGGGCTCACATTGAGATCATTTATCGTGCATCCTTCTTTTAATATCCGCAAGACATCTGTCATGATCCAGTTGCTGATCTCCTTTGGCCGGTCAAGCAGTTGTACGCATGCTTCGAAATAATCAGCAATATCTTTTGACTGCGTGAGCACATCGCTATCATATGCAGGCAGTGAGTATTCTTTTACAAATCGCTCTCTCTTTGACCGCGCCAGTTCAGGAAGCGTTTTTTCAATTCCTTTAATCCACGTGTCATCAATTATTATTGGAACAAGATCGGGCTCGGGAAAATACCTATAGTCGTGACTCTCTTCTTTTGCTCTCATTGATCGGGTAATATTAGATGCATCATCCCAGAGCCTGGTTTCCTGGATCACCTTATTTCCTGATTCCAGAACATCAATGTGCCGCTTTATCTCAAAATCAATGGCACGCTGAACATTCTTAAAAGAGTTCATGTTTTTGATCTCGGTGCGTGTGCCAAAAACATCCGACCCTTTTGACCGCACCGAGATATTTGCATCGCATC
>JAGVNP010000006.1 GCA_020053185.1 Deltaproteobacteria bacterium
AAGGTCAAACACATTGAGATAAGGATTTGTGGGAGATTCGGAAAAGATAAATCTGGTATTTTTCTTTATTGCAGCATCAAGAGCATCATAGTCGCCAAACGGCACGATAGTGCACTCGATGCCGAACCGCTTCAGGTAAACTTTGCAGAACTCGAGCGTCTTCTTATAGCTGTCGTCTGTGATCACGATATGATCCCCTGTGTGTACAAGGGAAAGGATTGTTGTGGTGATCGCCATCATGCCCGAGGAAAATACAACGCAGTCCTCAGCGCCTTCCAGATCAGCCAGTCTTTTCTGCGCAATCTTTTCAGTAGGATTGCCGTATCTGCCGTATTCAAAGCGCTCCTTGTTCTGCTTTGTATAGGCCTCGATCTCTTTGCTGTCTTTGAAGGTAAAAGTCGATGTCTGGACAATAGGTGTGGTTAGAGAATCAGCATACTTCAGCCGCGGCTCGCCTGCATGTATTGACCTGGTATCTAATGATCTTTTTTTCTTTTTTTCCATCTTTTTATGCCCCTTTCCTGCATACCTAGGAATCTTAAGGCTAGGCCGTTATCGGTAGTATATTGAATGTTTGTATGTCAAGGATAAATTTATATACACAGGCGAATTGAAAAGGATCTCCTATGAAAAAGGCTGTCAATAACTGACAGCCTAAATCTTCCATTTAAGTGATTCTAATCTTTTACGATGCTGTTTTTAAACCTTCTGCTACCACTTCGGCGATGTCTTTCACCAGAACCTTTTCCGCTTTTTCATCCTTGATACCGTCTTCAAACATGGTCAAACAATAAGGGCATGAAACGCAGATAGTATCAGGTTTTTGGCTGAGAGCTTCTTTTACTCTGGTCAGGTTAATCCTTGTGCCCAAGTGTTCTTCCATCCACATCCGTCCACCACCGGCTCCGCAACAGAAAGCATTGTTCCGGTTTCGTTCCATTTCAGTCGGCACGCTTCCCGTTGTTGCCTGCAAGACCTTTCTTGGCGCTTCATAAACGCCGTTGTGCCTTCCCAAATAGCAGGAATCGTGGAATACAATCTTCCCCAGATTGGATATGGGTTTAATGTTTTTGAGTTTGCCGGAGTCGATAAGCTCTTTGATGAATTCGCTGTGGTGAATAACCTGTATGTCGAGACCATATTGCTTATAATCGTTTTTCAGAGTGCTGAAACAATGAGGACACAGGGTAATAACTTTCTTTATTCCCTTTTCTTTAAAGAGGGCAACATTTGCATTGGCCATTCTTTCAAAGATGAATTCATTTCCGAGACGTCTCAGGCTGTCTCCGCAGCATTTTTCGTCTTTTCCCAGAATACCCCAGGACACGCCTGCGCTGTTGAGAATCGTCGCTAACGACGCTGTAACGTGCTTGTTGCGTGAATCGAAAGCCCCTGCACAACCGACATAAAGGAGATATTCTGTATCGGAGGCATTGAATTCTTTAACATCAATATTTGCGGCCCACTTGGCCCGCTCAGTTGGAGCGATACCCCAGGGATTGCTTCTCTGTTCTATGTTTTCAAAAAAGTTCAATAACTCTTCAGGAAACTTGGCTTTCATCTCTACGAGATGCCTGCGCATTTTAATGATCTTTGGCATATGCTCGATGAAGACGGGACAAACTTCCATACACGCTCCGCACGTGGTACATGACCACAAACTGTCTTCGGAATTGCTTCCTTCGCCTTCTTCCCCGATAAGCGGCAACTTTGGCTCCTCACCTTTTTGAAGAAGTGTTCCGTTTTTGATGAGATTAATTTTAATATCATGAATGATCTGTCTGGGATTCAACGGTTTTTTAGTGTTAAATGCCGGGCAGACATCCTGGCATCTTCCGCATTCGGTGCAGGAAAAGCTGTCAAACAGATCTTTCCATGTAAGATCTCTCACTTTACTGGCGCCGTATTTATTTCCCTTTTTGAATATCTCCCGCGGCTGGGTATTTGTTTTCTCAAGATTTTTAAAGAAGCAATTGGGTATTGCCGTAAGAATATGCATATGCTTGCTGTGTGGAAGATAGTTTAGAAATCCCAGCAGTACAACGGCGTGAAGCCACCAGCTGATTTCGCCGATAGTAGAAAGGGTGGAAGGAGAATATCCAACAAATAAATTTGAAACAAGCGCTGATATGGGCATGAAAGCCGCCATACCTTTTTCGCCTGCAGCGATCTCTACTCCGTGAATTCCGAAAAATGCCAGCATCAACATAGCTACAAGTGAAAGAATAAGCAGGGCATCAATACCTTTTGCCTTTACGTAAGGGGTTTCCATGTACGCCGGTGCGAAAAAGAAACGGCGCGCAAAAGCAAGACCCACACATCCTAAAACGAGAAGGGAAACGATGTCGAATACAAATAAAAGTCCGTGATATATAGCTGGCGGCAGCAAAGCGAGGCTGACGGACGGGAACATTCCTTCGATAAGAAATTCAACATTGGCAATTAGAAGAATCATGAAAGACCAGAACAGAACAAAGTGGTTAATACCGAAAGGCCGTTTCACCACCCGTTTTTGCGCAAATGCATAAAGAAACATTTCCCAAAGCCTGGTTATAAGCTTATTAAAACGATCTTCCGGTTTTCCAATGG
>JAGVNP010000005.1 GCA_020053185.1 Deltaproteobacteria bacterium
AAAACTTATTTAAAAAGGAGCATCTATGGATTTTAATCTTAGCAATGAACAACTTATGCTGGTCGAGACTTTACGCAACATGGGGAAAAAAGAAAATTTCAGAGATCTTGCAATTCAGATCGATGCAACCGGAGAATTTCCGCATCATCTTATGCCTAAATACGCCAGTATGGGACTTGTAGGCATGACCCTTTCCACTGAGTATGGTGGCGGAGGCCAGCCGGCTTTGGATGCAATATTGGCAATTGAAGAACTGGCAAAATTCAGCCCAATGATTGCAGCGCCTGTATTCGAGTCAAATGTCGGACCGGTACGGGTAATCGATCTGTTTGGAACAAAAGAGCAGAAAAGCGCTATCATCCCAAAGGTATGCAAAAGCGAATGCAGCGTCTCTGTTTGCATGACAGAGCCAGAAGCCGGATCTGATCTCACTTCTCTGTCAACCAATGCAGTAGAGGACGGCGATTCCTACATTCTCAATGGCAGAAAAACATTCATTACCGGCGGAGGTGCGGCTTCTCATTACATGGTTTACACCAGATTCGGGAATATCTCCGGATATAAAGGGATCGGAGGAATCTTAGTTGAAAATGGAACGCCTGGTTTCAGTTTTGGAAAACAGGAAAAATTCTTAGGGCTGCACGGCATGCCGTCGTGTGACCTTATTTTTGAGGATGTTAGGGTTCCCAAGAAGAATGTAGTCATCAAGGCAGGTGAATTTGCCAATCTCATGATGACATTCGATATTGAGCGCTGCGGCAATGCTGCAATGTGCCTTGGTGTTGCAGGAGGTGCTATTGAAGAGGCAAAAAATTATGCCCAGCAGCGTCACGCATTCGGACGGCCTATCTGCGAATTCCAGGACATACAGTTCAAAATCGTGGACATGGCAATGAAATTGGAGGCTGCAAAGCTTCTGGTGTACAGGGCAGTTTCAGGTGCTGGACGCGGACTCCCTTCTATCTATGACTCGGCGGTTGCAAAGTGCTATGCAAACGAGATGGTTATTGATGTTACAAATGCTGCCATGCAGGTGTTTGGAGGTTATGGATACTCTACAGAATTTCCAGTTGAGCGCATGCTGAGAGATGGCAGGGCATGGTGTGTTGCAGGAGGAACCGTGCAGATGCTGAGGATCACAATGGCGAGCCTTTTGTTCGGAAGAAGGTTCGACCAGCGCAAAGGTAAATAACCTAGGAGGTTTTATAATGGGAATATATTATAAAGATGCAAATCAGCTTTTTGAGATCTATGGATATTTTTTGGACCGCATTTTGAAAGATGAAAAAATAGGCCCGAAAATGGCAAAAGCCGGTATCATCATTAAATTTATCTACACAGACCCTGATTGCGAGATCACTATAGACCTGAAAAACCCGCCAGCCAAAGCAGGATATTATGGCTCATACTATCTCGGACCGTGCGATCTGAAAGAGGATGTGTGGTCAAAACAGGCTGCAGATTTTTCCCACAGCTTCTGGCATGGCTTTGAAAACCCTGTTGCTGCAATTACAAAAGGAAAGATCAAACAGGGTGGTAAAATAACAGCCATACTGAAACTCCTTCCAGTGGTAAGGCCCGCATTTCAGGTGTTTCCAAAGGCACTTGAAGAGATGGGCTGCGGAAATCTTGTGATCAAAAAATAATAAGGAGAGGTTATGTCCAACAAAAACATGCTGCTGGTAAAGGTAATACTGACGCTCACAGAATTTCTCGAAAGACACCCATTGTTCGTAAAAATATTTTTGAAACCAATTGCTAATGCGCCATTTATATCGAAAAAAATGATGGTGCTCCCAAGAGCCTATATGGGTGCGACTGCGTTTGAGATTCACGATGTAGATTTGAAAAATGGTCGCATTGGCATCGGTGGAGTGGAAGAGATAATGGCTGGTTCAAAAATAATTCATCTTTTGCACACTACCTTTGCAGACAAAGTTGGAGAAGAGGAAAAAAATAAAACCCTTTACGAAATGGGGGTTAAGCTTTGCAAATGGGAAGTGTCTCAATCATTGGAACATGGCAGGTGGGCACCCAGGTTATTGGTTCCCCTTATAGTTAACAGTAAAATGATTGATAATGTTCAGAACGATCCAATAATGCGACGCTTTGTTGAAAAAACCATGGGTATGATGTCACGTCTTATCACTGATGAAGGTGGTTGGGGTCACTTGGAATTTGATTTATCGTCTCTACCTCTAAGGGTTATGCTCTACAACTCCCAAGAAGCCAAGTGGTTAGGAGATTCGAATAAACCTGTTTGCCATTTCTATTCTGGCATAGTTGCCGGGTACGCAAGCACTATATCAGGGGAAGAGTTGTATGCAAAAGAGGTTTCTTGTAAAGCAATGGGTCATCCTCACTGCGTTTTTGAAGTATATCGGTCATCTAAATAATAATAAGAAAACTTTCCAGGAGACCATTCATATGAAAAAATGGATACTTAGCTTGGTAATGATTTTAGCAATAAGTATATGTGCAAATGCCCAGGAAAAACCAACAGATGATGAATTGATCGATCTAAGCCCGACAGAATTGATCAAGATGATAAAACCGCAGATAGACCAGACAAAATTCGAGTCAGGAAAATTACAATCATTTATTTTAAAGTACAAAACAAAAACAGGTGGAGATAGAGGAAGAGCTATAGGTATTATACTTATTGAAGTTCCTCCTGCCAAGGTTCAAGAAATTCTGGATAATTGTAATAGACCTGAATATATCCCCGCATGTGAAGATTTTGCAGTGAGATATGAATATCCTCAAACTGATCTCCCTGAGGGAATTCAACGACGCAGAATCATCGAACAAACACTAAAAATAGGATTATTTAAGCCTGTCATGGCCCTGGAATTTACCCTGCATGACGACAAAACCGAAGAATATCGATTGATAACAAAGGAAGAATGTGAAGAATGGAAACAACGTGGAGTAAATCTCAAGCCGCCTTTCTGGGGAATTAAAGATATCGGTGGTTTTGGTTATTTAGAGCCATACGCAAATGGAGAAAAGACAAGATATATCTATAGTCCTATAGTTGAGACCACCATTCCCATCCCTGGCCCGATACTGAATACGATCGCAAAATTAGCGCTTCCTGGTTATATGGAGGGCTTAAAAAAGAAAGCAGAGTCGAATGGAACATATATACGAAAGGGATATAAGAAAAAATAATTTGGATCGAAAATTTTGCACTAGGAACACTTAAGAGACTTTATTTTGTCCTTAATTTTTCCTGATTCTACAGCTTCCATGAACACTTCTCCGAGGTGTTCGCATCTCTTTACTATCTTTTTCCAGTAGCCGATGCGCTTTGCATCAGAGAACCGAAAATCATACTTGTTGGGTATCCTGCGGCCCGGAAGAGTGTTTACAAATGATCTGGAGGGACATACTACCACTACCCTGTCCATATTCTCGCTCATTGGTTTTTTCCATGGAATCTTTTTGTCAAACCACGTGGGGATGATTCTCTCCATGTAGTGAGGGAAAAGCACAATGCCTTCATCATCGTTTATGAATGGAATATCAAGATGATAATCGATGATTCCCCCATCGCGATATATCCCTGGCGGCGCACCTGGAATATCTTTTATGCCCTCCATAAGGAATGGAACAGAGCCGGATGCCAGGATTGAAGCCTTCATATTTTCTTTGGTGATTGGCGCTTTGTGGATCGGAAAACTATTCATATGAAAAAACGGGGGGATATCTCTTGGATCATATAACAGCGTGCGCTTAAAGAATTTCCCAAGACTTTCCCGCTTGATAATATTGGAGACATGTCCTCCTGCAAGAACTAGGAATAATGCCAGAGCGTTTTCGCTGGCAGCAGGCCCGGTACAATGAGTAGCCAATATATTGAGCCGCTTCTGTGGATTGGTTAAAATTTCATTTATACCCTTATCGTCCAGATAAGCATCTAAGGTTCTGGTTACCTCTTTGTATAAGTCATCGAGTGTTGGCCGCTTAGGGTATTTCTGGTGTATGTATTCATACTCAAACTTATCGTAAGCATCTTTAGCTTGTTTTTGCGCAATAGCAGCAAAACGCCATGTTCCTATTGATGCCCCAATAAATGACAATGGGTAGCGATATTTAAT
>JAGVNP010000143.1 GCA_020053185.1 Deltaproteobacteria bacterium
CAGCAGGCATAGTGGTATCCAGACAATTGAATGGACATATATCCACACATAATCCGCACGCAGTGCAAAGAGAGTTTGTGATGACCGGTTTTGGCCATTCAGACTTATTCATTCTCTCGCAAGGATCACCATTTTGATTTAATACTGCGCCTTTTGCAGCACATACCCTGCCGCACACACCGCATTCAATGCATTTGTCGTTATTGATCACATGCTGCTGCTTTTTCTCGCCAGAGATAGCTTCAGTTGGACACAGTTTTGCGCATGCCCCGCAGCCATTGCATTTTTCTGTTATGGTATAAGACATATCTTTCTCTTCTACAGTCTGTAGATGGATTCATCCCAGACTTTTACCCAGTTCTTCTTGAGCACATCAGTTGCCTTTGCAATATGATCGACCAGTAACACCATTATGGGACGGGATGCCCTGCCAATATAGGGATACATCAGTTGCACATTGATGCCTGAATCCCGTAGCGGCCTCAACACCGCATTCATACCTCCAGGATGATCAGGCATCTCTACAGCAAGCACATCAGCGACTTCATAATCTATATCTTTGGCCTTCAGGGCATTTACTGCCTTTTTGGGATCATCGACCACCAGATGAATGTGTGATGTCTTTGGGCTGTTTGCCACCAGGGAAAGCGCACGGATATTGACCCCCTGCTCGCCAAGCAAATCACTCAATGCAGAAAGTTTTCCTGATATGTTTTCTGTTTTTACTGTGATCTGTTTGATACTCACTTATTTCTCCTTTGAGATAAAATCCAGGCCGATCTGTATGGCCTCTATGTTTTTATCCTTAAACTTGGCTTTTTCTTTACCTAAGATCTCCTCCATATAATCAATGACTGTGGATATCTTGACCAGGTGCGTCTTTGCCAGAAATGCGCCAAGCATGATCATATTTGCATACCGCACATCAGTGCGTGTCTCTGCCAATTTGGTTGCCGGCACTTCGACCACCTCGATATCGCCCCGTATAGGCTTGTCAGTCACAATGCTGGTATTGAGATATACCTCGGCCCCGGATGCGCACTGGTTTTGCAGCCTCGTGAGCGATAGGTTGTCCATGATCACAAGATAATCAGGCGCTGAAGGAATTGGAGAAGCTATCTCTTCATCCGAGATGGAGATAGTGCATGAAGTAACACCGCCGCGCATCTCTGCTCCATAGGATGGAAGATATGTGACAAAATGACCTTCCCGCATGGCAGCCCATGCCATGCATATGCCTGAGAACAAGACGCCTTGTCCTCCTATTCCGCTCATTACTGTCTTTGTTAACATTATGCTTCCTCTTTAGCCTTTGTCACATCCTTGAGCACGCCTATGGGAAATTCCTTTTCCATACGTGTCTCTAAGAGTTTGAAGGAATCAATGGCTGAGAGTTTCCAGTTTGTTGGACATGGTGAAAGTATCTCCACAAGAGAATATCCAATCCCCTGCATCTGTACCTCAAATGCCTTTTTGATAGATCTTTTTGCAGCCAGGATCTTTGCAGGTGTTGCAAGAGAATTTCGCGCCACGTATGCAGCACCTTTAAGGCTTGCGATCAGTTCGGTGATAAGCAGCGGATACCCTTCCACGTCTGCGCGTCTGCCATATGGGCTTGTAGAGGTCTTCTGTCCCAACAGAGTAGTAGGCGCCATCTGTCCGCCTGTCATTCCGTAAACCGCATTATTTACAAATATGGACGTTATGCGCTCGCCTCTGTTTGCCGCATGAAGTGTTTCGGCAGTGCCTATTGCCGCCATATCACCGTCACCCTGATAGGTGAAAACAATCTTGTCCGGCTGTGACCGCTTAAAGCCTGTTGCAACCGCGCATCCTCTTCCATGCGGCGCCTCGCACATATCTATGTCGAAATAATTATATGCAAGCACTGCGCATCCTGCAGGCGGAACTCCTATTATGCGAAGGCCCATATTCATCTCATCGATCAATTCAGCAATAAGCCTGTGGATGATCGAGTGTCCGCATCCTGGACAATAATGAAATGGAACATCCTTTAAATATTTTGGTTTTGAAAAAACCTTGTTCACCTAAAGCCCCCTCTGCACCCAGTATCTGCCGATGATTCTCTCTATCTCTGCAGGCGTGGGAACAACACCGCCCGGTCTTCCGTAGAATTCGCACTCTGCCTTGCCTTTGAGCGCCATAATGACATCATCGACCATCTGTCCTGTGCTCATCTCAAAGACCAGGAAATTCTTAACCTCTTTTGCAAGATTCTGTATGGCCTTGTCAGGGAACGGCCATAGAGAGATGGGGCGGAGCAGGCCTACCGCGACTCCATCCCGGCGTGCTCTCTTTACTGCACCCTTTGCAATTCGTGCAGCAGTCCCATATGCCACTATTACCAGCTTGGCTCCATCTGTCATGAATTCCTCGCAACTAGGAAGCCTGCTTCTCATGAGATCGTATTTTCTCTTTAACTTCCAGTTATGCTCCTCCATCTCCATGACATCCAGAATCAAAGAGCGCATGATTCTTGAAGGCCTACCATCAGCACCAGTGAGGATATAATCTTTTACAGGAAGATTGATCTCTTTTCTCTTGTTAAGAACAATGGGCTCCATCATCTGGCCCATCATGCCATCTCCCATTATCATGACCGGAGTCCTGTACATGTCTGCGATATCAAAGGCATCCATTGTGATGTCATACAGTTCCTGGATTGCCGCAGGAGCAAACACCGGTGTGCGGTAATCACCATGACCGCCACCACGGGTAGCCTGATAATAGTCTCCCTGAGCAGGCGCAATATTGCCAAGCCCGGGGCCGCCCCGCATGATATTTACGATCACAGCAGGAAGCTCCATTGCTGCGAGAAAAGACATTCCTTCCTGCTTTAAGCTTATTCCTGGCGAAGAAGATGATGTCATGGCCCGAACCCCTGAAGCAGCAGCACCCAAGACCATATTGATGGATGCAATCTCGCTCTCGCCCTGGAGAAAAACCCCTCCCACTTCTTCAATTCTCCGTGCCATATATTCCGGGATTTCGTTCTGAGGGGTTATTGGATAGCCGAAATAGCACTTGCATCCAGCCTGGATTGCTGCCTCGCCTATCGCATCAGTCCCTTTCATGAGCACCTTATTTTCCACGGAACACCTCGATTGCTATCTCAGGACATATAATTGCGCAAAGGCTGCATGCCTTGCACATCTCTTTTGTCACCTCTGCATAATGATATCCCCGGTGATTGATCTCTTCGGATATTCTGATCACGCCTTCAGGGCATACTGATACGCAGAGTTCACATGACTTGCACAAATTCCTGTCAATAGTGATCATCCCGCGGGATGATCCTTCTTTTCCTTCCTCTGTCTTTCCCATCCTTCGAATGTTATCATAAATACTGCTATTCTGTACAGGTGAATTTATTGAATATTCCGGCATTGACTGAATGGTCAATGTCATTGCCTTCATTTGCCTTTTATGCAATAGTATAAAGATAATTTTTCCTAGAAGGAGGCAATCGTATGGCAAACGTAGTTATCGTCAGCGGAGTACGAACTGCTGTCGGAGGTTTTGGCGGTTCACTCAAGGATGTTAAGGCAAAAGACCTCGGTGCTCTTGTGATCCGAGAAGCACTCATCAAATGCGGACTGAAACCTGTAATTCCGGGAAACGCAAAAAATGAAGGCCCTGATCCATGCAAAAATGATGGGCTTTCGCCTATAGAAAAAACCTACCACAACTGGCCGGACGGCATTGAGGTCGGCGTGGATGAAGTGATCATGGGTAATGTGTTACAGGCAGGACA
>JAGVNP010000304.1 GCA_020053185.1 Deltaproteobacteria bacterium
CCATGCACATTGCTAGCTGGGCATATGCGTTCTTGTCATTCGGATAGATCTTTACATACCGCTTTAATGTCTCTGACGCACCCTTCCAATCGCTTTTCTTTACTTGATCCTCTATGAGCGTAACCAGGATCTCTTTTTTATCTGTGTTGTCGGCTGTTGCTTTGTAGAGGGTTAACGCCTTATCTTTTTTTCCTGCATCCTCATATGCTCTTCCCACATCCAGGGTAAGTGATTGGTCGCCGGGAAACAGCCTTAACCCTTCTTCCAGATATGCGATCTGCCTGTTTTTATCCCCAAGCCCCTTTGCTGCTTCTGCCATATTTGCGTATGTTACTGCAGTTGCCTTTCCCTGATCCATGATCGCCTCGCTTATGACAAGGGCATCATTAAACATCCCAAGCTCTAAATAATATTTTGAGAGACGGCTAAGCGTGTTGAGATCTTCAGGCCTTGCTTTCATCCGTTCCTTGTAAAGCGCAATCAGACCTTCATAATCCTTTTTTTGCAGCAAGAGCTTGTCAAGCTCGTCCAGGAAAGAAATATCGTCAGGAAAAGTTTTGACCGCATTCTTCAAGACCTTGATCCGCTCTTCCGGATCAGTTATGGATGCAAGCCTCTGCACAAAATATGCTTCTGTTATCTCAAACTCCAGGGGAAGTGATGCTATCTTGTGATCAATATAATATATGTTTACAGGCACGGATTTTACACCAACTGCCAGCATCTGCTGCCGCATTTCTGCGGTAAGAACTGCCGTACCCAGATCATTCGGGTTTCCAAAGCCCTCGATATCTGCGCTTAAGTATGATTCGAAAAATGTGTTTGCCTTGACATCGATGATCGTAATGACTTCATCGCCCTTGATCTTAATGGATTGCCCTGCATTCACTACTCTGGGCTGGCCGTTAACGCTGACTTCAAGCGAGATGAATTTGGGCGGAGTTCTCAGTATAAAGGAGAGCGTTGCTTCCCTGTAAGTGCCCAGCTTGCCGCTAAAAGGTATGATAAAAAATACTATAAGACCAGACAGCAGAACAATAAGAGCAAATATTACTACATTTCCCCTGCTCTTCATCTTTCCTCCAACTCCTTACTCAAAAAATAGGATATCAATATCAACAGGGGATGTCTATCCTATTTCAGCGAGACATACATGAAATATGAGAGCAAGGAGAAAGGGGGACCTTCTATTTAAGTCTACCCACGGGCATAAGATAAAGCGCTTGTTCGCCTTCTCCCAGATGCAGGATTTTTTTCACTTCATTGTCATAAAATGCACCCACAGCAACCGTACCTAAATTTAAAGACACAGCCTGCAGGTATACATTCTGGGATGCATGCCCTACCTCCATATGAGTATACCGTATGCCTCTCTGACCGTATTTTTTTGTCACCTTCTCATACACTGCAGAAAACGCAATCACTGCAGAGCCATCTGCGATATATGTCTGCCTGAGACAAGCCTTGCAGAGGTCCTTACGCACATCTCCTGCTGAAACCTTTTTAAGATCATGGGTTAACGGTTGGTAAAGATAAATCCCGTCAGGAACGCCTTCCACATCTCCTGCCACAAGATAGACCGCCAGCGGATAAATAGCACCGGCAGAAGGAGAAGTTCTTGATCCTTCCTTGTCTGTAATGCCCTGGCTAGCCCAAAGAAGCTGGGACACTTCTGCGAGAGAAAGTCTTTGCTCTGAATATTCTCTCACGGACTTCCTCTTCAGCAATGCCTGCTCAATACATGTGGCGCTCTCATAGCTCGGCGCTGGCAGCTTTATGATATCAGAATTAATTTCTTGTTTTTCCATTGTCTTTCCCTCCGTTCTCATTCCGAAAGCAAAAAGCAATGCAAAACCTATTACAAAAATTGCGCCGATGCTGATTCTTTTCTTCATCATTGAACCCCTCTTTAAACACCTAAAGATTTACCTTAAGCCCCTTGCTTTTTAAGTATTCTTTTACCTGCCGCACACTTAATATCCGGTAATGAAATACTGATGCGGCAAGCAGAATTTGAGCCTTGCCTTTGATTGCCCCTTCATAAAAATGCTCTAACGTTCCTGCTCCGCCGGAAGCAATCACCGGCAGCCTCACTGCGTCGGAAATGGCCCGTGTGAATTCCAGATCATATCCGGCCTGTGTGCCATCGCCATCCATGCTTGTGGGCAAAATCACGCCAGCACCACTACCTTCGCATTCCTTTGCCCAGGAAACCGCATCTTTTCCTATTGGCGTTGTGCCGCCGGAAACCACCAGCTCAAATCCTGATGGCATTTCCTTGTTTCTCCTGGCATCAATAGCAACAGCGATTCTGGCAGATCCGAATTCCTTTGCAGCCTGGCTTATCAGCTTGGGCTCTTTTACTGCTGCGGTATTGATCGATATCTTACTTGCTCCTGCATTGAGCACTATATCTATATCCTCTAAGCTGGCAATGCCGCCGCCCACAGTGAGCGGGATCGTGATGGCAGAAGAGACTTTCTCGATCCACTCAAGCCTGGTCTTTCTGTTTTCAATTGTTGCAGCAATATCCAGCATGGCAAGCTCGTCTGCGCCGTCTTCCTGGTAGAACTTTGCGTTTTCAACCGGATCGCCTGCATCCTTCAAGTCCACAAAGTGAATACCTTTCACCACCCGTCCGTTCTTCATATCGAGACAGGGCATTATCTTGATCGTTGCCATGTTTTCTCCTTTCGTGTGCTTAGTAAGTCTATACTTTATATTAAAACAGGCAGGTGGCGCAAGCGGTCAAGAGAGTTTATAAGAGATACCGCTCGATTTCTGCCCTGGTTCTCGGCATATCGCCTGGCTTGACTTCCATTGTAATGGTGGACTGATAATTCTTCTTCTTTAAAAGGGAAAAGATCTCCTGATATTTCACTACGCCATCACCAAGACAAAGATGGAGATCATCCTCCACCCGCGTGCCCCCATGATTGTCGTGTACATGAATGTGATCGATCCGATCAAAGCAGTCTGCGATAAACCCAAAAGAAGTGTTTTCTTTTGAAAGTAGTTGACCGTGGCCTATATCGAGCGTCATTTTAAGTTTCGGGATTGCCTCAAATGCCGTTTCAAAACTCTCGCAGCGCTCACTCAAATTCTCTATGCAGAGGGTGACTCCACGCAATGATGCTTCCTCTACCATCTCGGATAACAGCTCGATCTTTTCCGGAAGGAGTTTTTCCGGCGCCCAACGCTTGTCTATCCAGAAATGGAGTGTGGATTTTTTCACGCCAAGCACCTGGGAGAGGCTAAAAAGTCTTTTCATCTTTGGAAAAAATTTGTCTCTCAAGACCTTTATATCAACCGGGTTATTCTCGTTCGGATAATGACCGATCAGCTCGATGTTGTACTGCTGTTTCAGGCCCAAAATCTCTTCAGCCTGACGCTCGACAACATCCGGATCATTAAGGGAAAATTCTATAAACGGATATCCAAGGGCTCCTACTGCATGAATGTTCTCTATGGTATGTGCCCTTCCTCCAATAAGAAGCATCTCATTCTCCCTTTGTTTTTAAATAGTTACCTTATTGGCAAAGAGATTGTCAAACCATTTGACAACGGCCTTCTCTATTAAGGGTGCTGTATTTTAGCCGATACGAATATTTATGAGGCATATAAATTTAGCACCTTTGGTCAGTACCCTTTTCTTATGTTTTTTTGCTCTGGCTTTTTCTTCCTGCTCACACGCAGATGTCCCGAACGGGTCGGGGACGCAAATTGACGAAAAAATCACCGCAAACCAACAGGACATCTCTTTGCCGGACTCGCCAAATTATGAAAATAACGAGCTGCTTGTAAAGTTCAAACCAGAGGTCACAAAAGAAGAGATCAAAGCGATTACCGAGGGCCTGAATCTTGAGATAGTAAGCGAGGTCTCGCTCCCCAATTGTTATCTTTTAAAGATCAGGGGAAACGAAACCATTGAAGAGATGGTTGAAATACTCCGCAACATAAAGGAGGTGGAGTATGCGGAACCTAACTATATCCGCCAAAAAACTCCATAGAAATCTATTCTTAGCAGCCTTTGCAATGGCAATACTCCTCTGTGCAAACGCTGCGGTTATGGCGTACAAAGAAATCCCTGTATCGTCAGGAAACTTTAACTATGTGCCAGGCGAGATTCTGGTCAAATACAATGATCTCACAACTACGTCGCATATAAGCTCTTTCCAGTCTGTGCTGGAAACCAAGACCATAAAACATTTTCGTCATGCAAATGTGTATCACGTAAAACTTCCAAAAAATTTAAGTGTGCAGGAAGCTGTTGATCTTTATATGGATGATCCAGATGTGGAATTTGCCGAACCCAATTATTTCCGCTATAAAACAGCCATTCCTAACGACACGTTTTTTACCAATCTCTGGGCACTCAACAACACAGGGCAGAGAGTCAACGGCTATACAGGCATCGCTGATGCAGATATCGATGCGGTTGAAGCATGGGATACCCACACCGGAAGCAATGATATCGTCGTTGCAGTAATAGATACCGGAACAGACTACAACCATCCGGATCTGGCAGATAATATCTGGATAAACCCTGGCGAAATTCCTGACAACGGTCTCGATGATGACTTGAACGGCTATATAGATGACGTCAATGGTTGGGACTTTGTGGAAAGCGACAATGATCCTATGGACTCTGATGGTCATGGAACACATGTTTCAGGCACTATTGCCGCAGAAGGGAACAATGCGATTGGCGTAGTCGGCGTATGCTGGACAGCCAAGATCATGCCGCTTAGAATCATGAACGGATTCGGAATAGGGTCTGTGGCGGACGAAATTGCGGCAATCGATTATGCAATAGCCAATGGCGCACAGATCATAAATGCCAGCCTTGGATCATATGATCAAAGCATTCTTGAGGAGCTTGCTATTTCCGTAGCAGATGCTGCCGGTCTCTTGTTCATTGCTGCAGCAGGAAATGAAGGAAATGACAATGATACAACTCCTTTTTATCCGGCAAATTATGATCTGGAAAATATCATTTCAGTTGCTGCAACAAATCATCGCGATGAACTCTGCAGTTTTTCCAATTACGGGCTAACTACTGTAGATGTCGGCGCGCCAGGATACAACATCATGAACACCTATCCATCAAGGCAAGTAGTCTGGAGCGATAATTTTGACGATGGCAATATAAGCGATTGGTCAACAAGCGGGGTTAACAACACATGGAACACCACAACTGAAAGATATGTGAGTTCCTCCTATTCTCTTGCAGACAGCCCTGGTGGAAATTATCAAAGTCTCACAAATTCGTGGGCAATTGCCCCGACCATCAACCTCTCTTCTCATAACGGGACAATGCTGGAGTTCTCGCTATATGGGACATCAGAGTTAGGACATGACATTTTATATGTAGAGACATCCACAACCGGGCTGCTCTGGGTGAACAGAGACATCATGATCGATGATAATATCTATGAAAACGGTTTTTCCGGAAACACAGCAAGTCAG
>JAGVNP010000266.1 GCA_020053185.1 Deltaproteobacteria bacterium
ATGTTGGGTTTTTTTGTTGCAACAGGGCTAACCCCAAACCCTGCTCTAGCTGAAGAGGAGAAGCCGACTGCAGAGCTTGCTGTTTCTGCCTTAAGCCAGTATGTCGCGCGCGGGATAGAATCGAGCAGGGACAGCATCATCATACAGCCTTCCATGACTGTGTGTTATAGAGGATTTTCAGTAAACACCTGGGCAAATCTGGACACAGACCCGTACGCAGATGCAGACGAATCAAGCAATCTCACCGAAACCGATCTTGCACTCTCGTATGAGCATGCTTTTGGCAAAGTCATCCTGGGAGGCGGATATATTTACTACGGGTATTCCAGTGCAGTATCCGAAGATCCTGATCCTCTGGATTCCCAGGAGGTTTTTGCATCAATCGGTCTTGATGTCCCCCTTTGCCCAACCGTAACCGTGTATAGAGAGATCACAGGGTCCGACGAGTATGACTATTGGTATGGAACCCTTGAGGTGTCACACTCTTTCGAGATCAGTGATGCAGTCTCTCTTGAACTCAGCGCAATGGCAGATTACCTGAAAGGGAATAAACCCGAAGAATCCCTCGTCGAATACGATGATTCCTTATCGGCTACAGATAAAAAATACAATAATTTTCTCGATGGTTTAATCACTGCAAGCCTCCCCATATCCTTTGCAAAATATTTTACCCTCACCCCTACAATCTCCTACATGTTTCCTCTCTGCGATGAATGCAAGAATTATACAAAGGCCATGGGGCCAAAAGATCCAGAAGATAATAACAGCTCTTTTGTATTCGGTGGCATTACCTTTGCCATGACATTTTAAAAAGAAAAGAAAGGAGAAAAATTATGCACATTCCTGACGGTTATCTGTCACCACAAACCTATGTACCTTTTTACGCCTTTATCATTCCATACCTAGGCATAGCAGCCCGGAAGGTTAGTAAATCTATCCGGTCACGACATGTCCCGCTCCTTGCTTTGGGTGCGGCTTTCTCTTTTGTGATCATGATGTTCAATGTCCCCATCCCCGGAGGCACTACCGGTCACGCAGTAGGCGGAGTGATCGTCGCCATCATCCTCGGCCCTTGGGCAGCAAGCATTGCCGTCTCTATAGCACTCATTGTTCAGGCACTCCTGTTCGGCGACGGGGGAATCACCGCCATCGGCGCAAACTGTTTCAATATGGGTGTCGTCATATCTTTTGTGGGTTATTATGTTTATAAACTCATTTCCGGGGACTCCGAAATAACATCGACACGCCGCTGGATCGCTGGGGCAGTTTCGGGATACATTGCTCTCAATGCAGCAGCTGTGATCGCCGGAATTGAGTTCGGCATCCAGCCCATGATAGCGTCCGGTGCCGACGGCCATCCGTTGTATGCCCCATATCCGCTTTCCATTGCCGTGCCGGCCATGGCCATAGAACATCTCATTCTATTCGGATTTGTAGAAGCACTGGTTACCGCACTCATCATTAGATATTTCCAGAAGACAGATCAATCACTCCTTACCATCTACGGAGGTGCCAAATGAGCAATAGAATGTCTACAACACAGAAACTGTGGCTAGGGCTCGTGATACTCGCACTCTTATCTCCCGTCGGTATCATCATACCTGATAAAGTTAAGGCAGGTTCCGCATGGGGAGAATGGGGTGCGGACGAGATCCAGAAGATGGTGGGCTTTGCCCCCCAGGGCATGCAAAAGCTCGCCGATATCTGGAAGGCCCCCATGCCGGATTATGCCTTAAAGGGCTGGGAAGAGAAGGGCCTCGGCATGCTGAGTCTGGCCTATGTCATCTCGGCAGCCGTGGGTATAGGTATCATCGCAGCAATTTCCATGCTCTTTGGAAAAATCGTGAACAAGAAGGAATAGATGATCCCTGACTGGCTTGCACAAGATTCATCTTCAGTACCTCTTCCTGCCCCGTCCAATTGGGGCAGGTCCGGTTTTGTGGAAAAGACCATAGATAATGCCGCGCACTTTCTTAAGGACACTATGGTCAATGAGACCGTTGCCAGGCGTAACGGACTTTTGCAGGCTATTGACCCGCGCGTAAAGCTCATTACTGTTCTCGCTATTATTGTCAGTGTGAGTATCATGAGGTCTCCCATTATTATCTGGGGCATTTATGGATTCACACTCCTGCTTGCGGTTGCCTCATCCATCTCTCTTATGTTCTTCATCAAGCGTGTCTGGCTCTTTATCCCATTGTTCTCGGCCTTCATCGTTATTCCGGCCCTGTTTAATGTGGTGACACCGGGAGACCCTGTGTGGACCGCGTTTCATCTTGCACACAGCTATGACTTCGGTCCATATCACATTCCCGACACGATCACCGTCACCCGCCAGGGAGTACTCACTGCGGTCACATTCATCGGCAGGGTCTCGGCCTCGGTCTCACTGGCAGTGCTTCTGACGCTCACAACCCTGTGGAACGATTTGTTACAGGCTCTCAGGGTCCTTAAGGTTCCACGAATTTTTATCCTCATTCTCGGCATGACGTACCGGTATATCATCCTTCTGGTACATACGGTCTACGATATCCATGTGGCCAGGAAGAGCAGAACCCTACATTACGGCCCCACAGGGAGTGAACAACGCTGGGTAGCCTCACGCATGGGCTATCTCCTTAAGAAAACCTATATGATAAGCCAGGACGTACACAACGCCATGCTGTCTCGAGGCTTTTCAGGTGACGTCAGGACTCTTACCCCATCCAGAATACAGGGCTATGATTATGCATGGTGCATATTTGTTCTGTTCATCTGTGTATTCTCAATTGTTCTCGACCGTACCTTGGTTCCATGGTAAAGGAGCGCAAATGAAAAAACCCATCTTTGATCTATCAGCTGTGAGCTACCGCTATCATACGGCCATCCCTGCCATCGAAGGTATTAGCATTTCGATCCAGCCCGGCGAATCTCTTGCAATACTCGGGGCCAACGGATCGGGAAAATCAACCCTTCTGCATCTTCTGGACGGCCTGATATTCCCGAACTCGGGGACCATCACGGCATTCGGCAAAATCCTAACGGAAGACAAACTTGAAACAGAGGATTTCCGCCACTTTTTCAGGAGCAGAGTGGGCTTTGTCTTCCAAAACCCGGATATTCAGCTCTTCTGTTCGAAGGTCTATGATGAGATCGCATTCGGACCGCTACAGCTCGGACTACCTGAAAGAGAGGTAGTGAAGCGGGTTGATGATGTCCTTGACATGCTCGGCATCTCTTCCCTCAAGGACCGAACCCCAAACCAGCTCTCCGGAGGAGAAAAAAAACGGGTCGCGATTGCATCGGTATTATCTTTGAACCCCATGGTCTTGCTGATGGATGAGCCTACCAGTTCCCTTGACATGAGAACGCGCCACTGGCTGATAGTGCTCATTAGCGAACTCACAAAAGCAGGCAAGACCATCATCACGACAACACACGACATCTCCCTTGTAAAGCAGATCTCCTCGCGGGTTATCGTGCTGGGTGAAGACCACAGGGTCCTTGCCGACGGGACACCCCATGAGATTATTTCAGATCATGAGCTCCTGCACCGGGCCAACATTATCCACGAGCATGAAACGGATACTTTCGGATATACCCGGAAACCAGAAGATCTACCCAATGAAAAAAAGATCATCGGCTTTCCCCACTCTTCAGCAAACAAGAACGAATAAGGTCCATACTTTTTCTCTAAAGGATTTTCTCACTAAACAGCCAGCTTCGATTTCTTAGGAAATACTAAAGGAAGGTTTGGTTGGTGCCGAAGCCGGGATTTGAACCCGGACGGGAGGGCCCACTACCCCCTCAAGATAGCGTGTCTACCAATTCCACCACTTCGGCAGCAAGCTCTTAATAACAATCACTCTCTCAGGTGTCAATATGTAAAAAGAACGTGACGAGTAACGAGTGACAAGTAAAAAGAGGTTTTGTTTGTTCTATTGGTTTGATTGGTTTCATTTAACTCAAAATTAAGAATTCAAAATTAACAACTATTCACTCTTCACGATTTACGCTTTACGAATCAAATGCCCCCTTGTATTAATAAGCCATGGGCTATGAGCAAATTGATCATACCGCAGACCTTGGCATCAGGATAACAGCAGCCAGTATAAAAGATCTTTTCAGGCAAGCAGCAAGTGCTGTGCTCAAGACAATGAATGCATGTGCCGAACATGGAGATAAAGATCTTACTATTAAAATAAACGGAATTGACAGGGAAGATACCCTGGTGCGGTGGCTGCAGGAGATCATATACAGGGTCACTGTAGAGAATTTAAGGGTTTCGCACATTGAAATCACTGTTTTGGAGGATACACGGGCCGAAGCAACGATAAAAGGCATCTACAAGGCATCAAAACTCTCAGTCGGTATAAAGGCTGCGACCTATCACAACCTGAAGATAGAAAAGACAAAAGCTGGCACGTATGAAGCAACCATAATATTTGACGTGTAAAAAAAATGAAAGACATAAAATATCAGCGCATAGATCCATACAGGCTCAAGATTCCCAAAAACCCTCCCATGCGCACATGGGGGCTTGTGTATGCAAATGCTGAAATAGAAGCTGCCTTGCAAAAGGACGAGGCACTTAATCAGGTTGCAAATGTGGCATGTCTTCCCGGCATTATCGGGCCATCCATTGCCATGCCGGACATACACTGGGGATATGGATTCCCTATTGGCGGCGTTGCAGCATTCGATGTAAAAAACGGCATTATCTCGCCGGGCGGCGTAGGCTATGACATCAATTGCGGCATACGATGCATCCTCACAAATCTTTCCATAAAAGATATCCTTCCAAACAAAGAACGGCTCATTGAAAAAATCTTCCACATGGTGCCTGCGGGATTAGGCACAAAAAATCAGAGATTCAAGGTCTCGCAGCACGAATTCAAGGATGTAATGATTAACGGCGCAAAATGGGCTGTCAAAAAAGGCTTTGGCCCAAAAGAAGATCTGGATGCTCATGAGGATTTCGGCACTATCCCTGGCGCAGATCCTGACACGGTATCCAGCCGTGCAATCGAGCGCGGGCTTCCAGAGCTTGGCACTTTGGGGTCAGGAAACCATTTTCTGGAACTGGATGTGGTGGAAGAGATTAGGGATGAAGATGCTGCGCGGGGGTTCTCTCTGTACAAAGGCCAGATCCTTATACTTGTGCACACAGGCTCGCGCGGCTTTGGTCATCAGATATGCGACGACTACATCCACACTATGCTTGCTGCTGCGCCAAAATATAAGATCGAGCTTCCTGACAGGCAACTA
>JAGVNP010000159.1 GCA_020053185.1 Deltaproteobacteria bacterium
CTGATCCAGGTTCCTTTTAGACTGGATAGAATAGTCTCTTCGTTTACCATACGGATCGGAACTGATTATAATGAAAACGCATTTGGAGCAAAGGTTTACAATTCCAACAATCCGCAGGGTTTTCTGGTTGATGGAAAGATGGATAGCAACGAGCTGAATAATTTCAATCCGGAATTTGATAACTGGAGGCTGCTGACCGGCGAATGCGGGACATTTATGTGCCGAACCATACTTCCTGCTGATGTCAAAAAATATATAAATGTTAAGATGGGTTATGTTGACGACATTACAAGAAACGATCCTCCTGAATCATCACCCGGTACTGTGGGCTATATCTATCAGGAATGGAACATAGGTGCAGTTCCAAGAGGCAAATACTATATGTTTATCGATTTTCCCTGGATACCCAATTACAAAAAGGGCGATGAGATGAACTATGTGAATTACCGGGATCATCTCGTAAAAATACGGTCAGGAAACCTTGAAGGAATCAACCAGGCCACCCTTATTCCAAACATCGGAAAGAAATATAAGGGAGGGTGGACGGATTAATCCTGGATAGGCTAACAAGAATAGTAAAAATGGACTGGGTTGATCCAGTCCATTTTTTATTGACTGCGTGGTAGATGGATTTTTATTGTTGATTGCCAAGTCAATAATTTTTCAGTATACTTCTTAGGTTAATTTTTAGTGAGATTATTGAAGCATATAATCATTAGGAAAGGAGTTGCGCTATGAATTTTGATCTTACCCAAGAGCAAAACATGCTTAAAGAAACCGTTCGCAAATTTGCCGAAAAAGAGGTTGCACCGTATGTGGAAGAAATGGACAGAGAAGAGAAGTTTATTGATGAGATCTGGGAAAAGGCAAAGACGCTTGGTTTTCATGGCATGGGCATTCCTGCTGAATATGACGGCATGCTCACTGACTACCTTTCGTTCTGTCTGATGGGTGAAGAACTCGGCAAGGTTGATGCTGGGGTTGCAACTACTTTTGGCGCGCATGCGCTTCTTTGTGCAAACAACATTGCGCGAAACGCTACAGAAGAGCAGAAGAAAAAATATCTGCCTGTTCTTGCGAGCGGCAATAAAAAAGGATGTATGGGGCTTACCGAGCCAGGTGCCGGATCTGATGCGATCTCATTAAAGACACGGGCACGCAAAGTCGGCAAAGAGTATATTTTGAACGGTGCCAAGACATTCATCTCAAATGCTCCGTTTGCAGATATTGCCTTGATCTATGCTACAACCGACCCTTCCCTTGGTGTGGCAGGCATATGTACTTTTATCGTTGAAAAAGATTTTCCGGGATACCATGTGGGAAGAAAGCTTTCAAAGATGGGACTAAGGTCATCACCCACAGGCGAGATCATCATGGAAGATTGCCATGTGCCAGAAGAAAATCTTCTTGGCGGTGTTGAGGGAAAGGGCTTAAGGCAGATGTTCTCAGGCCTGGATGTGGAGAGGTTCATGTGGGGTGGACTTGCCATAGGCATTGCACAGGCAGCATTTGATGCAGCCTTGAAATATTCAAAAGAGAGAGAACAATTCGGCCAACCAATATTCAATTTTGAGATGATACAGGACAAGCTTGCAACCATGCTGGTGGAGCTTGAAGCAGCAAGACTTCTTACCTATAAAGGGCTTACCTATTGGGATCAGGGTAAATTTAAAGAAGCCAGAATGCTTGCAGCTCAGTCCAAACTTTATGCATGCGAGATGGCAAACAGAGTGACTGCAGATGCTGTACATATCCACGGCGGCTACGGCTATATGAAAGAATTTCCTGTGGAACGGTATATGCGCGATGCAAAGGTCTTCCCGATCGGAGCAGGAACCAGCGAAGTGCAGAAGCTCATTATTGCCAACTATCTGAGATAGAATGTTTGATGAGAAGAAATGCGATCTCTGCGGAGATTGCCTTGTTAAATGCAGGTACATTGATTTTGACAAGGATCAGGCATCAAAAGAGATCGAAAAACTCATCAAAGGAAAAAATGTAAGCTGGCTGAAAAAATGCATCACCTGTTTTGCCTGCAATGAATATTGCACAAAAGGCGCGCGGCCTTTTGATCTGATACTCAAGCGCATGGAAGAAAGCGGGGATTATATTGATCCTAATCTTTTCAACCTTGCAAAAGAAATGATGTCTACAAAGGGAGAGTTTCATCTGCCGGAGATAAAAGGTCCGGTGATGTCGTTGTGTACAGTGTACTCCTACATTCCGTGGGCATTTCAAGGTCAGCTATTTGATAATCTTACCCTGGTAAGAGGCCGCCATTATTTCTGCAATGTGATGTATCCACATATGGGAAATGAAACTCTTTTGAAGCAGGGCTTAAAGCCTCTTGTAGACAGATTTGCCTCACTCGGAGTGGATGAAGTGATATTTATTCATGATGACTGCTATGCTGCAATGACGGATCTGGCAAAACAGTATGGGATAGAAGTGCCATTTAAGCCAACACATATTTTTGAATATCTTTTAAGGCATCTCATGGAGCACCAAGACCTTATCAAACCATTGCATATGAAGATTGCTTACCAGAGACCGTGCGCATCCCGTCTTACGCCGGAAAAAGATGTTTATCTGGATGAGATC
>JAGVNP010000128.1 GCA_020053185.1 Deltaproteobacteria bacterium
TAAAATCTATTTATCTATTTATGCCTGGGCTTTTTGCCCAGGCATTTCAATTCTATTTCTTGTTTATTAATCGAATACTAGGATAAAAATAATAACAAATATTTTAGGCCTTGATTTATTTATTGATAGCATGTAAATTATTTAATGTATTCTATTTTTAATGATGGAAAAAATGAAAACATGAGGAGATATTTACAATGCAAAGACATGAAGAGGCTTTAAATGTATTAATGCGGAAGATTTTTGACCGCAAGTTAAAGGCGGGGGATAAGTTTCCTACAGAAGCGCAGCTATCAAAAGATTTAGACATTGATAAGACTTCTTTGCGGATTGCCCTTAAACAACTTGAATCCATGCAATTACTCACTATCAGGCAAGGAGATGGAATATATGTGAGGGATTTCATGGAAAATGCAGGCATAGATTTTTTAAGGACAATTCTAAGCATTCAGGAGGCAGAGGATAAAAGCTGGCTGATAGATGAGTTTATCATTGATGAGATCTGGGAATTTGCAGAGATGTTTTATCCTGAAGTAATCAGCCTTGCAACAAAACGATCGTCTTCCCGGGATGTCAGGGAATGTCTGGATATCATTGATGAGCAGCTGAAATGCGTTAATGATAAAGGCAGGCTGGTTGAGCTTAATTTAAAGCTGGAAGACCTTATTGTGAAGGTGGTGAATAATCTGCTTATCACGCTTTTCTTTAATTCTTTCCGGCCGCTCAGGGAAGAGATGGCAAAAGTACTCTACGCATCCATGGATGAGTCCGGTCTGAGAGCGTTTTTAACTGCAACCCAGGAAGTTCTCAGGGATACTTTGTCGCAGACAAACGGAGATGCGTTAAAGATGGTGGGAAAATACAGAGAGCTAATGGGAATATATCGCCAGACATGGAAAGAAACAGTGAAGAGCGTAAAAAAAGAAGTTGTTAATTGAGAAAACAATTTTCCACTGATCTGATTAATAAAAGATCCTTTTTGACAGGGCAATTGTAAAAGTCTAAAGTTTTAGCCCAGAGATCGTTTTGGGCAAAGCCAGGGATTCCTGGCGACACAATAGAGGCTTTCGCAATTGCCTTAATAATTTTTTCTTAGCCATAAAGATCAAGTAGAGACCTTTGCATAATGCCCATGTTGTCATTGCGAGCACATTCGCACTGCTCAGTATAAACCATGTGGTGAGCGAAGAGAATCCATCCGTGAAGCAATCTGACACGAAGTGTCATTCTGAGCCCAAAGGGTGAAGAATCTCTTTAGATCCTTCGGGCATTGCCCTCAGGATGACTGTTTCACAGCCAGATCGCCATCCTTCACGGGGCTTGTCCTGAGCCAAAAAAGCTAGACCCTTCGCTTTGCTCAGGGTGACAAATGGCGAAGGGTTCAGGGCAGGCTCAGCTTATGCTCCTCGCGATAACAAAACAATTATGCGTAGTCTTCAATAATGCACCTTTGGAGTTATGCAATATAGCCTCATTTTTCCTTAGTACTGCCTTAAGTTTGTCGATTAATGTTGGTTTTGAAGGATTTATCGATATTCCCATCATGCAAAACTAACAACAATTGCGCTTTGATTAAATCAATTATTATGATATGGTATATTAATAATATATAAATATGTATAAAAGGGAGGGCCAAAAATGACAACAGGAAAAACCTTTTCTATTGTATTTCTGGCTATTTTACTAACAACCTCTGTTGCTTTTGCCGAAATCAAACCTGAAGAATTCTCCGTCACTCCATTTGCAGGAGAGTACATGTTTGATAATGATCTGTATCTGGAAAACGCAATGGGCTATGGCGCTCGAATGGGCTATAATCTGGATAAGCACTGGGCTGTAGAAGGCTCTTTCGGGTATTCAAAAACCAAGTTGAATTCAGAAGCAGTGATCTTGTACAGAGCTTACCGAAGCCTTGATCTTTTAGGGTTAGCCGAAATTGAGATCGGTCAACTGAATGACAGTCTTCTCAGCCTTGACGTTCTTAACAGTCTTGTTGGGCTGGATTTGATTGATGAAGATTTAGTTGAATCTGAACTTTTTCATAATGAACTTCTTGACCTTGGCCTTTTAGACCTTAATAATCTCGGCCTGCTTGGCACATTGGCGCCAATACTCGATACTGTGCTCGGTCCTCTCCTGAGTGAAGAAGCTTTGGCTGCAATTGACTATGATGTTGATGCTGAAGTTTTTAACTACAATCTTGATGTTCTTTACCATTTCTCCCCAGAGAAAAAACTTGTGCCCTTTTTAGCTGCAGGAGCAGGGGGTACAACAATCAAATTTCCTGAAGGTATTAAGGATAAAAATGAATTTTCCCTGAATTTCGGCGGCGGGGCCAAGTATTTCGTGAATGATAAAATGTCTGTCAGATGTGATGCAAGGAACATCACAATGCTTGGCAGTGATATGGATAATATTCAGGAGATTTCTGTGGGATTAAGTTTTCTTTTTGGCCAGGAGAAGAAAGAACAAGAAAAAAACAAAACTCCGGCAATGACTGCTGTGCGTGATTCAGATGAAGACGGAGTACCGGACTATCTCGATAAATGTCCTAAGACACCCAAAGATGTAAAGGTGGACAAATACGGATGCCCTCTTGATGGTGATGGTGACGGCATACCAAATTATCTGGATAAAAGTCCTAGTACCCCCAAGGGTGTTGTGGTTGGGCCAGACGGATGTCCACTTGATAGTGACAAAGACGGAGTACCGGATTATATCGATAAATCTCCCAAAACGCCAAAAGGTGCAAAGGTGGATGAGAGGGGTGTTTGGTCATTTCAGGCAGATGATGTGCTGTTCGATTTTGATAAGTATGTGTTAAAGCCCCAGGCATATCCCATTCTGGATGATGCTGTAGGTATATTAAAAAGAGATAAAAAACTACGGCTAGAAGTACGTGGTCATACGTGTAATATTGGTACAGAAGAGTATAATAAAAAGTTATCTGAGCAACGTGCCAGGGCAGTTGTTGATTATCTGATTTCGAAAGGTATTAATTCGAAGCGGCTTGAGTATAAAGGATATGGTGAAACCATGCCGGCTTATTCGAATGATACCGAAGAACAAAGGATAAAAAACAGAAGGGTTGAATTCATACCAATAAACTAAGAGAGCAGTTCAGATTGTATAATGAAAAGGAGGGATTTTCCCTCCTTTTTTGTTAAGTCTCAAATCGTTGTGAACAGAGCCTAATTTTTTGTTATTTCGAAGATTGTTGTTTTTTTGCCGGGATGCATTCTTCCATATCATAGAACGGATTGAATTCTGCAGTAATTGGGATCTCTCCTTTTATTGTCACATCAGCATCGATAGTAGAGCCTGAGGGTATGAAGGAACTGTCGGCAGATTTCCCATTAAGACTAATATTCACCGGCACATCGAACGTATGGTGAACAGGGACAGGAATAGGGTCATTGGATTTTATTGCAATAGTGTCGCTTACGTGCAGGTCGTGATTGATGGGGATCATGGTATCAATGGGTATTACGCCCTTGATCGGAAGGGTTGTCTTCACGCCGAGAATAGTGGTGGTTACAGTTGTATTAAACGGAACCTGGGCAGTGATATGAATATTCTCATTCAAATGAAAAGTGTGGTCTATCGGCACATAGATAGGTTTTTCCAATGGAATATAAAAAGTATAATCAACAGGTATCTTGAAGTTTGTTTTGATAGGAAAATTTATCTCCTTTATTGCGGCAGTAATAGGAATGGAAGTTTTTGTATTAATTCCCACTGTTTTTTCTATCATGAAGTCTTTTTTCGCCAGATTCAGCATGACTGGTCCATAGCGCACAAAAAAGTATCCGGAGATGCAGATGAAGAATATCGCAAAGACTGCAATGATAGATACAAGGATATTAAAAAAGAGCGCAAATCTTTTGTTCTCAAGGGTGCGTATAAAAGATCTCATCCAGCGGATAAATATTTTTGCAGCCATTTCACTCGAACCTCAAAAGAATTTCAAAAGATGTACCATTGATTTATGGTCATTTCAAGGTTATTGCGATGGCAGATCATTGCTATGCACGGCGTCATAAATCGTAACATAATGCGTCATTCCCGCGAAACTTGTCCTCGACCTGATCGGGGAGCGGGAATCCAGGACAGTACTGGATTCCGGGTCAAGCACGGAATGACAAGCTGCATAAGATTTAACTTATGTCGTCGTATATAGATCATTGGAAATCAAAATAAAAAAGCAGGGCCAGATAAACCGGCCCTGCTTTTTGTGTTTTTTGTAAGTTTTTAAAGCTTACATCATGTCGCCCATTCCTGGGGGCATGCCGCCGCCATGAGGCATACCACCACCCATTGGTGATTTTTCTTCAGGAGCCTCAGCCACCATAACCTCGGTGGTGAGCATCAACCCTGCTACAGATGCAGCATTCTGAAGCGCTGTGCGTACAACCTTTGTCGGATCAATGATTCCTGTTTTTACCAGATCCTCGTAAACCTCGGTTGCAGCATTGAAGCCTTCGCTCTGCTTCATATCTTTTACTTTTCCAACAACGATTCCACCTTCGAGGCCAGCATTTACTGCAATCTGCCTGAGTGGCTCTTCAAGTGCCTTACCCACGATCTTTACGCCAAATTCCTGATCGCCCTGGGCCTTCACATCCTTTAGCTTTGGAATGCATCGGAGCAATGCCACGCCGCCGCCTGGCAGGAATCCTTCTTCTACTGCTGCCCTGGTTGCATGAAGGGCATCTTCAACTCTCATCTTCTTTTCTTTCATTTCAGGCTCGGTAGCTGCACCAACCTTGATAACTGCCACGCCGCCAGCTAGTTTTGCCAGTCTCTCCTGGAGTTTTTCTTTATCATAATCTGAGGTTGACTCTTCAATCTGGGCTTTGATCTGTTTTATTCTTCCCTGGATTGCATCGCTCTTGCCAACGCCTTCGATGATAGTGGTGTTGTCTTTGTCTATCACCACCTTTTTGCATTTTCCAAGATCAGCGACTGTCACAGATTCCAGCTTTCTTCCCAGATCCTCTGAGATCACTGCGCCATTGGTAAGGATAGCGATATCTTCGAGCATTGCCTTTCTTCTGTCGCCAAAGCCAGGGGCTTTCACTGCCGCAGCTTTGAGTGTGCCTCTAAGCTTGTTTACCACTAAAGTTGCAAGCGCTTCGCCTTCAACATCCTCGGAAAGAATGAGCAAAGCCCGTCCTTCTTTTGCAATCTGCTCCAGTACAGGGATGATGTCCCTCATGTTGCTGACTTTTTTGTCATAGATGAGAATGTAAGGATCTTCGAGAACAGCTTCCATTCTCTCAGGGTCTGTAACGAAATAGGGTGAAAGATATCCTCTGTCAAACTGCATACCTTCGACGAGTTCCAGGGTTGTTTCCATTCCCTTTGCCTCTTCAACAGTGATAACACCCTCTTTGCCGACTTTGTCCATGGCATCAGAAATAAGATCGCCAATCTCGGTGTCGCCATTGGCAGAGATAGAGCCGACCTGCTGGATTTCTTTCTTGTCTTTTACTGACTTACTCATCTTCTTGAGTTCGTCCACAATAACCTTGGTTGCCTTATCAATGCCGCGTTTCAGTTCCATTGCATTCATGCCGGCAGCAAGGTATTTAAGCCCTTCATGATAAATGGCCTGGGCAAGAACTGTTGCGGTGGTGGTGCCGTCTCCTGCTACATCAGATGTTTTTGATGCAACCTCTTTTACCATCTGTGCACCCATATTTTCGAACTTGTCTTTGAGTTCGATCTCTTTTGCCACGGACACGCCGTCTTTTGTTATGGTAGGTGCGCCGAACATCTTATCAAGAACTGCATTTCTTCCCTTTGGACCCAGGGTGGCTTTTACTGCGTCAGCAAGTTTGTCCACACCCTTTAGAATCTTTGTTCGTGCTTCTTCACTGTAAATGATATTTTTTGCAGGCATATTTAATCTCTCCCTTCCTTATTTCTCTATAATTCCGAGAATGTCATCTTCCCTCATGATCAGAAGCTCTTCACCTTCTACTTTTACCTCAGTACCTGCATACTTTGAGAAGAGCACCTTATCTCCCTTTTTCACATCCAGCGGCATAACTTTGCCTTCGTCTGTGACTTTCCCTTTTCCTGCGGCCATGATCAGACCCATCTGCGGCTTTTCTTTTGCCGTGTCAGGGATAATGATCCCACCCTTTGTCTTTTCTTCTTCCTCGATCCTCTTTACGAGAA
>JAGVNP010000059.1 GCA_020053185.1 Deltaproteobacteria bacterium
CGATGGTGCAACCTTTTACTTTTTCCATTGCCCATAAAAAATTACCCATATACTTTCCATGAATGGTAGGGATCGCCCATGAAAGCGGCTCTAAGATATTCTGACCGCCGAGATCTATTAGGCTTCCTCCAACGAATGCTACATCTGATGCACCATATAGATCAAAAAGTTCGCCGAATGTGTCGATGATCAAAAGATCAACATCAAACATCCCTTTACTCTTCAACCCCCATTTCATGCCAAGAGATTCTGCCATATCAGTTGTTTTCGCAAAGCTCTCTTTGTGTCTCGGCGCAATAATAGAGAAAAGCCCTGGAATCTTCCCTGATGCATGTTTGACTGCATCCATCACGAATCTCTCCTCACCTTCGCGCACACTGCCTGCAATAAAAACCGGCCGCTTATTTATTCCAAATTTTTCCTTGAGTTGATTTCTCTTTTCAAGATCAGGAAGACTGATTGAATCGAATTTAAGATTTCCTAAAACTTGCACATCATCTGCACCAAGATTGGAAAAGCGGCCAGCATCTTCATCGGATATTGAAAGGATGTGAGTTCCTGCAAAAATCATCCTCATAAGAGAAGAAATCTTTTTATAACCTTTTAAAGCCTTATCACTCATGCGGGCATTCACGAATACTACATGCACGCCTTTGTTTTTCGCACTCATGACAAGCTGAGGCCATATCTCAGTCTCCACAATAATGAGTGCAGATGGATTCAAGCACTTAAGATAGCGATCCATCACCAAGCAAAGATCAAAAGGAAACGGGAAAAGAAAATCTATATCCTTGATTTTTTGTGCAACATCTCTGCCTGCTTTTGTATTTACGCTCAGGCAGATGAGAACATCCGGCTTTTCCTTTTTTATTCTTGCAAGAAGATTTGATACTGCTTTCACCTCTCCCACAGAAGCAGTATGAATCCAAACTGTTTTCCTGTTTGCCGGAATCACGGGCAATCGCAAGCTCAGGCGCTCAGCGATAGTGCCTTTAAAATTTTGATGCCTTGAAAGATAGAGAGATACAGGCAATACTAAAAGATAAGAAAAAAACTCGTAGATAAATAAGATCAGTCGCGCCATGACCTTGTCTTTAAAAGAAAGTCCCGGTCCTCGGGTGTGTTGATCTCGGAAAACTTTCCCTTTGTGACCACCACATAGATAGGAATACCATTTTCCAATGCCCTCAATTGTTCGAGCGATTCGCTTTTTTCAAGTGCGGTTGGTTTCAATGATGAAATGCGCGCAAGCGTGTCTTTATGAAACCCGTAGATGCCGATATGCTTCAATGGTGCATAATGTCCCGGCTCCCTGAAATATGGAATAGGAGACCTTGAAAAATATAATGCATAGCCCGCTTCATTGCATACCACTTTTGCGGCATTCGGATCATCCATGTCTTTTTCATCTGCGCGGACAGCAATTGTAGTCATCTCGCAGCCGCCTTTAAGCGCCTTTACCATGTTTTCAACAGCATCCTGCGCAAAGACAACCTGGTCTCCCTGTATATTGATAATGTATTCTGCTTTTATATGGCTTAAGCTTTTAGCTGCCTGAAATACCCTGTCTGTTCCTGATGCGCACTCGCTAGGCGTCATCACTGCTTTGCCGCCAAATGCAGCCACAGCTTTAACGATCCTGTTATCATCTGTAGCAACAATCACATGATCAAGGCCTTTGCATAAAACAGCCTGTTCATAGACCCTTCTAATCATGGGCTTGCCGCCCACATCAGCTAAGGGTTTACCCGGAAACCGGCTGGATTCGTACCGTGCTGGGATGACTGCGATTACCGACATATTTAATCCAATCCAAGAAGTTTTAATGCATTCACATGTATATTATATGATGCATCATCATATAACACCATGCGAACGATTTTTATCTTTGTGTTTTTAAGAAGATAATCCCGTATGGCATCAAGCGCAACTAAAGCAGCATCCTTTACAGGATAACCAAAGATCCCGGTGGAAAGTGCGGGGAATGAGATTGAAAAAATCCCGTGCTGGTCTGCAATGGAAAGAGAATTTATATAACAGCTTTTAAGAAGCACCGGGTCTTTTGCAGAGCCGCTGTAAACAGGCCCTACTGTGTGAATTACATATTTATTTGGAAGATTGTAGCCTTTGCTTATCTTTGCCTGACCTGTTTCGCATCCGCCAAGTTTTGCGCATTCTTCCCAGAGCTTCGGGCCGGCAGCGCGATGAATGGCCCCTGCAACGCCGCCGCCAGGGGCCAATCTCGTATTTGCCGCATTTACCACTGCATCGGTATCCTGATCAGTGATATCTCCAACCACAAGCTGGAGTTTTGCATTACCAATCTGTGTTTCTTTCATTACCTAATATTTAGGCATCTATTTTGATGCGTAATACTGGTTATGTCCCTGTACAAACTTGCAGATCGTGCTGTAGTTGCTGATATTATTGTTCAGATAAGAAAGCGTTGCTTTCACATCTTCACCAGGATTGGATTTCACCAGAATCATATCACCGTCAAGATGGATATCTTTGCCTAATTCTTTAGACAGAACTTTCTCAAGATATCCTTCTTTTGTGAGCATGGTCTTGTCTACATAAGTGACCTTTATATCTCTCGTTTTTCCAGCCGGGAGATATATAGCACCAGAAGAAAAATCTACTGCAAGCGCAATTGCGCCTGGTAAGATCCCGAAGAAAAACCCTGCACAGTCAAGCGCTAAGATAGCAACATCAATATTGCCGCCTGTCTGGCCTCTGCGCTCAGGGTAGAGAAAATACCCACATGAAGAAAACGTCACCAGGCATACCAAAAACACTATACCCGCAACCATCTTCTTTAGATTCATTTTCATATCCTACCTCCTTAAAATTTATCTTTAAAGATCAGCGCTCGTTATTTTCTTGTAAGGGAGCCCCAAGCTCTTTGCCACTTCAGGATGAGTGATAGATCCTTTAAATGTATTGAGCCCTTTCCGCAAAGCCTCATCTTTTATTGCTTCTTTGAGTCCTTTGTTGGCAATCATCAGTGCATATGGCAATGTAGCTCCGGCCAAAGCCCATGTAGAGGTGAGAGGTACTGCGCCTGGCATATTGGCCACGCAGTAATGGATAATGCCATCAACTGTGAAGATAGGATCATCATGATAGGTAGCTTTGGTTGTCTCGCAACATCCGCCCTGGTCAACAGATACATCTACGATCACAGAGCCTTTTTTCATCATCTTCAGGTGCTGTCTCTTCACCAGCTTTGGAGCAGATGCACCCGGGATCAAGACAGTGGCTACTACCAGATCAGCAATGGCCAAAGATTTTTCTATATTCCCAGGGGTTGAAAACAGTGTTTCTACTCTGCCATCAAATGTATCATCATAGAATTGGAGTCTCTTTTTATTAATATCCAGAACCGTTACTTTAGCTCCAAGCCCTACTGCCATCTTTACTGCATTGAGTCCTGCTGTTCCTCCTCCGATGACAACAACATTGCCATGCGCCACACCAGGAACACCGCCTAAAAGCAGGCCTCTTCCGCCATATAGCTTTTCAAGATATTTTGCGCCTTCCTGCACTGCAAGCCTTCCGGCAACCTCGCTCATTGGCTCTAAGAGAGGCAGCTGTCCGTTCTCAAGCTGTATTGTCTCGAATGCTACACCTGTAACACCACTCTTGAGCAGGGCATCTGTAAGCACTCTGGCCGGTGCAAGGTGAAGATATGCATACAGAATCTGTCCTTTTTTCAGAAGAGAATACTCTTCGGCTATAGGTTCTTTGACCTTGTAAACCATTTCAGCGCTAAAGACTTTCTCATGGCTGTTCACGATGGTAGCGCCAAGCTTTTTATACTCATCGTCTGAAATGCCAGCGCCAACACCTGCGCCTTTTTCCACAAGCACCTCATGTCCTGCCTGAACAAGAGCAATGAGACCGTCTGGAGTCAAAGCAACCCTGTTTTCGTTCTTCTTTATTTCCTTCGGTATCCCGATTTTCATAAAAATTCTCCTTCCTCTGGTAGTCTTATCCGAAAGCCTACTACTACATAATTTTTCTGATGTAAAGTCCCTGTACCCTGTTCATCAATGGGGTTTTGCAGGACAGCGAAATGGTAGGAGTTTCATTGGTCTTATTTGTTTTATTGGTTAAATTTTCATGCAGTTAAACTAATTAAACAAATAAAACCAATCAGACAAAATACACTCCACTATTCACTATTCACTTTTTACTATTCACTTATCTTGCTTCCTCGCTCCTCTTGAAAGACAATGATCTCTGGATTCTTACCCGGAAATCTGCTACAGATATCAAAGAATGCAGCATTGGAGGATACATGCTTGTACAGGCAATTGAGGTAACAGAATTCATGACAAACTGTTTCATTGTCGGAGACGATGAGACAAAAGAGGCCCTGATCATAGATCCGGGCGGAGATGGCCCCAGGGTAATAAAAGAAATAGAAAAACTCGGAGTAAAAATCGTGGGGATTGTGAATACCCACGCTCATATCGATCATATCGGCGCAAACAGCCTTATGAAAGAAACTTTTGGCGTGGATATCATGATGCACAAAGAAGAAATTCCGGTGCTTGAAAGCGCCTCGAAAATCGGCAGGCTCTTTGGACTGAAGATCGAACAGCCTCCGCAGCCTGACAGTCTCCTTAATGAAGGAGATGTTATAAAATTTGGAAAATCACACCTTAAAGTCCTCCACACTCCAGGTCATTCTCCTGGAGGAATTTCACTGGTAAGCGATGACGGCAAATACTGTTTTGCAGGTGATACGCTTTTTGCAGGCTCCATTGGCAGAACTGATCTGCCTGGCGGCGATTACAACACGCTTATCTCATCCATAAAAACAAAAATCATTCCTCTTGGAAATCATGTAAAAGTGTTTCCAGGTCATGGCCCTTCAACAACTGTTGAGGCTGAGAGCAAGTATAATCCATTTTTGTAGAGAAGGAGACAATATTATGAGAAAACTTACCACAATGGTTATTATGATGGCTTTGACACTCATCATGGTAGGCGGATGCACAAAAAATAAGGAAGCTGTTGCAAAGGATACATCAGCACAGCAAATCACAAAAAACCGCTATCTTGATTTTCAAGATGTGCTCGTCCCCGGAGAGCTTGAGAGAGTTGAGGGAGAGACTTTTATCTCAAATTCATATGGCAGGCTCATGTTAACCGGACGCGTATACGGAGACTCTGCAGCCAAATTCTTCAAAAGTGCAATGGCTAATGATGGCTGGACATTCCAGAACGAGTACACTTACAAAAATTCAACAAAGATATTCTTCTCCAAGATTGACAAGACCTCTTCGATACTCATCACGGAAAATCCCTTTGGGGCAAGGATAGAGATATGGGTAACTCCTCAAAAAATACAGTGATCACATCACTGGAAAACAAGAAGGTCGTACTCGGGATTACAGGAGGCATTGCTGCCTACAAAGCACCTCTCATTGCCAGGATCTTGAGATCCCGCGGGGCAGAGGTGTATACAGTGATGACAAA
>JAGVNP010000161.1 GCA_020053185.1 Deltaproteobacteria bacterium
AAATGCCATCCTCAAGAATTATGAGATGAAACAGATGGATGACAGGATCATAGAGGCTATTTCCTATCTCCCAAAGGATACGCTTGATCCAGTCATTGTGGAGAAAACCATTGAGAAAGCAGTAAAAGAATGGTTTCCCACGATAGGGGCAATGAGCGTCGAAGCTATAGACGGGACGTGCGTATTTCATACAGTAAAGAGCGGCATCGGAAGGGCGACCGCGATAAATAGCGCTCTTTTGAAATCGCCGGGATTTAATGAACTCGTGAATATCAGTAAGCAGGCATTGAAGTTGGGAAAACCGCCGTTTAAGGTGATAACAGATAAAGTTACCCTCGAGGCGCAAAATCACAGGGAGATAGGCACAATTCTTATGGAAGAGGCAAAAAAAGGATTTTCTCTACAGAGGTACAAAGGCCTGGGGGAAATGAATCCTAGCCAGCTTTGGGAGACTACCATGGAACCCGAAGGCAGACTACTCCTGCAGGTGCGCATTGAGGATGCTGTAGAAACTGACAACATATTTACGATCCTCATGGGCGATGAGGTAGCCCCTCGCAGAGAATTTATTCAGGATAATGCCCTGCGCGTCACAAATCTGGACATATAAGTAGCTTAGAAAGCAGAGGTTTTACAGATGGAAAACGTTGTCTTGATAGACCAGGAGATGAGGAAATCATATCTCGACTATGCCATGAGCGTCATCATAGGCAGGGCAATCCCTGATGTGAGGGATGGACTCAAGCCTGTGCATAGAAGGGTGCTCTATGCAATGTATGATATGGGAAACACCCATAACAAGCCGTATAAAAAATCTGCGAGAATCGTGGGTGATGTAATAGGTAAATACCATCCGCATGGTGATGCGGCAGTGTATGACACCATCGTGAGAATGGCCCAATCATTCTCGCTTCGTTATACGCTGGTCGACGGCCAGGGGAATTTTGGATCTATTGACGGGGATCCCCCTGCGGCAATGAGGTATACCGAGATTCGCATGTCAAGGATTGCAGAAGAGGTGCTTTCTGATCTCGACAGGGAAACTGTGGACTTTATACCAAACTACGACGAGTCACTCCATGAGCCGGTGGTGCTTCCAACGAGGATACCGAATCTTCTGCTAAATGGATCTTCAGGTATCGCTGTTGGCATGGCAACAAATATCCCGCCGCACAATCTCGGGGAAATAGTGGATGCGATTATCAAGGTAATAGATAATCCAGCTACGAAACTTGAAGAGCTATTGCGCATTATGCCCGGGCCAGACTTCCCGACCGGCGGAATCGTGTTTGCCGGAAAAGAGATGAAAGAGGCATATGCTACAGGCAGGGGCGTTATTACATTGCGGGGCAGAGTTCACAAGGAAGAGGAAAAGAACAGAGTTAGGCTGGTAATTACCGAGATCCCTTATGCGGTTAACAAGACAGACATGATAGAGAGAATTGCAATGCTTGTGCAGGAAAAAAAGATCGATGAGATCTCGAACATAAGAGATGAATCAGACAAGGACGGGATGAGGGTTGTTATCGAGTTGAAAAGAGACGCGTACCCTGAAGTAGTGGAGAACCGCCTTTATAAGATGACAAGCCTGCAGACTTCCTTTGGATTCAACATGCTCTCTATCCATAACGGAAGGCCAAAGATCATGGGTCTTAAGGAGATGATCGACGCATTCATCTCGTTTAGAGAAGAGGTAGTCACAAGGCGCACGATCTTTGAGCTGAAAAGGCGCGGGCAAGGATCCATATTTTGGAGGGTCTCAAAAAGGCACTCGATCATATTGACGAGGTGATTGCAGCAATCAAGAAATCTCAGTCTCCAGCTGATGCTAAAGAAGCCCTTGTTTCCAAATTCGGTTTTTCTGAAGCTCAGGCTCAGGCCATACTCGATATGAAGCTGCAGAGGCTCACCGGCCTTGAGCGGGACAAGATAGACGAAGAATATAAGGAACTGAAAAAAGATATCGCACGCCTGGAAAAAATTCTGGCTGACAGAAAAATCCTTCTCGATGTGATCAAGAAAGAGCTTTTGGAGATAAAGGGCAAGTATGCTGATAAAAGAAGAACTGTGCTGGCGCATAAGGAGTCAGAAGGGTTTAATGTCGAAGACCTGATCCCTGACGAAAAGATGGTGATCACCATCTCCAGAAAGGGATACATTAAGCGCACAGACCTAAGCGGCTACCGCGTTCAGAAGCGAGGCGGCGTAGGCATCAAGGGAGGGGCTACAGGCATAGATGATTTCTTAGAGCATATCTTTATTGCCACCAACCATTCCTCAATTCTCTATTTTACCAATACCGGGAAGGTATACCGGACGAAAGTGTATGAACTGCCCGAAGGGAGCAGGATAAGCAAAGGCATACCGATTGCGAATCTAAGGCTTTTGCAGCCTTCAGAGCGGGTGTGCGCGATTCTGGTGGTGTCTGATTTTACCCTCGACCTCAAGGTTGTTCTGGTAACAAAGAAAGGCTCTATCAAGAGAGTGAACTTGAGTGATTTTCAAAATGTGCTGAAAACAGGGATTATTGCCTGTTCTCTCGATCAGGGAGACGAGCTGATTGCAAGCAGGCTCTCTCCAACGGAAGCAGATATCATTGTTGCAACAAAGCATGGAAAGGCCGCAGTATTTTCTGGAGACAAGGTGAGGGTCATGGGCAGGCAGGCAAGGGGCGTGAGAGCAATCAAGCTCGATAAGGATGACGAAGTCTCTGCAATGGATGTGATAATGGACAAGGAAAGCTACGTGATCACTCTTACCGAATTAGGGTTTGGCAAACGGACGCGGGCAAAAACGTATCCTGTCCATAACAGGGCAGGAAAAGGGGTATGCTCTACCCGCATTACTAAAAAGACAGGTGGTCTTGTCGGACTGAGGATCGTAAAGGACAGTGACGATATCATGATTATCTCAAGCTCAGGCCAGATCATCAGGATGCCGGTCTCCCAGATCAGGTCAACCGGCCGGGCCGCGCAGGGAGTGAAGACCATACGCCTCAAGGAAGGCGAGACCATCATAGATTTCACAAAATATATCAGCGAAGAGCCGGAAGGCGAAGAAGATACACAGTAAGACAATTTGCGGGGAATGGGTTGAAGCGTGAGTTTTCACATTTTAAAAATCATGCTTGCCTATAGATGATGTTTTTATTATAAAAGCCAGCCTAACCATAGAGTTGGTTAGATAAAGAGAGGAGGGGGGAATGTTTGATTTAATTTTTGAGAATGCAACAGTAATAGACGGCTCAGGGGGACAACCGTACAAGGCAGACGTAGGGATCGCTGGCCCTGTTATAAAGGCAATAGGCGATTTGAAAAAAGCCGAGGCAGCACGAAGGGTGGATGTAAAAGGTCTGACTCTTTGTCCGGGATTCATTGATGTGCACTCGCATGCAGACCTTGCCTTTTTTAAGGAAGACCACGAGAAGGTGCTTTCTCCTCTTTTAAAACAAGGAATTACCACCTTTGTAGGCGGCAACTGCGGTATGGCGCTTGCTCCCATTACAAAAGAAAACCGCGACGGACTCAAGATGTATCTCGAGGTTTTCACGCAGATGGATTTTGAGGCTGCGATAAAATGGGACACCATGGGTAGTTTCATGGAGCATATGGACAAAAAGGGGGTGCCTTTAAATACTGCCATGCTAGTGCCTCACGGATTGCTGCGCATCTCTGCTGCAGGAACAGAGACCAGGCTTACTACTGACAGCGAGGTCAGTTATATGAAAAAGCGCCT
>JAGVNP010000272.1 GCA_020053185.1 Deltaproteobacteria bacterium
AATATCTTTATATGATGTTTTTTAAGTGCGTGTATGGCAGCAATGAGATTTTCTTGCCTGTCACCGAGATTCGAGCCAAGGCCGATAAAGCCTTTCATCTTCTAACCACCTTGTTGGTGAGCTCTCCTATTTTTTCGATAGAGATAGTAATAGTATCACCTGGCTGCATAGGCCCAACACCCGGAGGAGTGCCTGTTGCGATCACATCATGCGCTTCAAGTGTCATTATTTGTGACACAAAGCTCACGATGGTAAACACATCAAAGATCATATTCGATGTATTTGAAGACTGTTTTATCTGTCCATTGAGACTAGAGGTGATTTTAAGGCTTCCTGGATTTTCTATATCAGTCACAATCCAGGGGCCAATTGGTGCGAATGTGTCAAATGATTTTGCCCGCGTCCATTGTCCATCTTTTGCCTGAAGATCCCTGGCAGTCACATCGTTAAAACAGGTGTAGCCAAGGATATAGTCGCTAACTTTTTCAGGAGAAACAGATCTGCATTTTTTTGAAATCACGATTCCCAGCTCAGCCTCATAATCCAGCTGCGCTACACCTTTAGGGTATACAATATCTTCATTAGGCCCGATTACACTGGTTTGCGGCTTCAGAAACAAAAGAGGCTCCTCAGGAATTTTAAGATTGAATTCTTTTGCATGATCTCTGTAGTTGAGTCCCACTGCCACAATCTTTGTTGGCATTACAGGGGCGAGCAGTCTTTCAATATCTATCTCGGTGCCGACGGCCTTTTTTTCCGGATCGAATTCGCAGATTCTGCCATCATCTTTTTGAGCGCAGAAAACGATTTTTCCGTTTTTGGTTAAAACTCTTCCGATCTTCATTAGAGGCCGAGTACGTCCTTCATGTTGTAGATGCCGGGCTTTTTATCAGCCACCCATTTGGCAGCTTTTATTGCGCCGTTTGCGAAATTTTCCCGCGTGGTAGCTTTGTGGCTTAATTCTATGCGCTCGCCTGTGCCTACAAACATCAGTGTGTGCTCGCCTACAATATCTCCTGCGCGTATGGTCTGTATCCCGATCTCGCCTTTTGGCCGCTCTCCGATCATGCCATAGCGTTCATATCTGGCGCAGTCTTTCAAGTTTATTCCTTTTGCCTTTGCCACTTCTTCTGCAATGCCTTTTGCAGTGCCTGACGGTGCGTCTTTTTTGTGTTTGTGATGTGCCTCTATGATCTCGATATCATATGAGTCGTCGAGCAGCTTTGCGAGGATGCCTGCTACCTTGAACATCACATTCACACCTACGCTCATGTTAGGCGCCATCACTATGGGAACTTTTTTCGAGAGGGATTCAATTTTCGCCTTTTCTTCGCTTGAAAAACCGGTGGTGCCGATGACCATGGTTTTTCCTGTTTCTGCAGAAAAGGCCAGATGGGTTAGGGTTGCTTCCGGTGAAGAAAAGTCGATGATAACAGAGCAGTCCTTGAATGCATCTGTATAATTGCCCTCGATGCGTACACCTTGAGCACCTAAGCCCAGGATCTCACCCACATCCTTTCCAATGTTGGGATGTTCAGCTCTCTCCAGGGCTCCGGAGAGTTTCATGTCAGGCGAGTTGATAACGCCTTTGCATATGAGGGAGCCCATACGTCCTGCAGCACCTACTACTCCTATCTTTATCATAAGCGCCTCTTATATTAATTTGTACGATTTCAAAACGCTGGCAAGCTTATCCCTGTTTGGGCCAGACATCTTTACCAGAGGAAGCCTGAATTCTTCCTGTATTTTTCCCATCATGGCAAGCGATGTTTTTGCAGGGATAGGATTGGTCTCAATGAACATGGCATTGTGCAGATCAAGCAGCGCATAATGGAGTTTTTTCGATTTAGAGATGTCACCTTTGAGCCAGGACTTTACCTGATCAGACACTAATCTTGGTGCCACGTTTGCAGTTACCGAGATTACACCTTTGCTGCCAAGGCTCAAGATTGGCAGGGTCAGTCCGTCATCGCCTGAAAGAAGGTCAAAGTTTTTAGCAGCATCCTTTATGATCTGCGTGCATTTCATGAGATTTCCGCTCGCTTCTTTGATGCCCACAATCACGTCTATTTTGGACAGAGCAATAACGGTTTCTGCGCTCATATCCACGCCGGTCCTTCCAGGCACATTATAGAGTATCTGCGGTATGTCGCATGCTTTTGCAATCGCATTGTAATGCTCATACAAGCCCTTCTGCGTGGGCTTGTTGTAATACGGCGTGATCAAAAGCGCTGCATCAACACCTGCAGCAATTGCATGTTTTGTAAGGCCAATTGCTTCACTGGTGGAGTTTGATCCGGTGCCTGCAATGACCGGAACCCGCTTTCTCACCGTCTCTACAGTTATCTCTATTACGCGCTCATGCTCTGCATTGGAAAGAGTTGCAGACTCTCCTGTTGTGCCGCACGGCACAATGCCTGAGATGCCTGATTTTATCTGGAACTCGATCAATGCCCGTAATGCTTTTTCGTCAACCTTGTCATTCTTGAACGGAGTAACGATCGCAACTATTGCTCCTGAAAACATAAATCTTCCTCCTAAATAAATTCTGGTACACTTTCTAATGATGAAAGATCATCATAACTCTGCCGTTTTGTGACTATGGCATATTGTGACTGGTCAACAATCACCTCTGCCGGTTTTGTTCTGGAGTTGTAGTTGGAGCTCATGGTGAATCCGTATGCGCCTGCGCTCATCACTGCAATGAGTTTGCCTTGTGTAACTTTGGCAACCTCTCTGTCCTTTGCGAGAAAATCTCCTGATTCGCATATAGGGCCCACTATATCGACTATCTCCAGAGCTTCACCCTGATCCTCTACAGGCCATATACCATGATAGGCGTTGTATAGAGAAGGACGTATAAGATCATTCATGCCTGCATCCACAATAACGAACGTTTTATGCCGGGTTTCTTTGCGGTAGAGAACTTTTGTCACAAGGATGCCGGCATTTCCTACAATAACCCTTCCTGGCTCAAATATGAGTTTTAACCCAAGTTCTTTAACTTTTTCAACTATTGCATGAAGATAATCTTTCGGATGAGGCGGCTCTTCATCCAAATAGGTAATGCCCAGCCCTCCGCCGAGATCCAGGTATTTAAAATGAATGTCATGTGTTTTGAGCGTTGCGATGAGCAGTTTTATCCGCTCGATTGCATCGATGAATGGCTTTACATCAGTGAGCTGGCTCCCAATATGGCAGTCTATACCGACAACGTCGATGTTTCTCATCTTACTTGCCTTTAAGTATTGTTTGATGGCTGTCTCGATATCGATGCCGAACTTGTTCTTCTTCATGCCTGTGGAGATATACGGATGGGTCATCGGGTCCACATCGGGATTCACCCGTATGGATATAGGCACTTTTTTTCCTAATACAGAGCCCCTTGCATTTATAACATCGAGTTCTTCCTCGCTCTCCACATTAAACATCATGATGCCGGCATTGATGGCAGAGTCGATCTCCTGCATGGTTTTGCCAACCCCGGAGTATACGATTTTATTTCCCGGGATGCCTGCCTTTAATGCCTTGTACAGTTCCCCGCCAGAGACAACATCAACACCAAGACCCTGTTTTGCCATATAGCGCAGCAGTGCAAGGTTAGAGTTTGCCTTCATGGAAAAGCATGTCTGATGATCTACCCCTTTGAGGGGGTCTTCAAATGCGTCAATATGTCTCTTGATCGTGGCCAGGCTGTAGCAGTAAAAAGGCGTGCCTATCTCCTCGGCAATTTTTGTGAGAGCAACATCGCCGCAGCAAAGTATTCCTTTTTGGTACGTGAAGTCGTGCATGCTATTAATTAACTACCCAGGTATCCAGTAGTCAGTAGCCAGGAGCCAGACTTCAATGGACAGTTGTCAGCTACCTGGTTCATTGGGTTTATCTCCTCAATTCCGAACCTAAAAACCTTTATCCCTTCGCCCTTTGCCCTTTGCTTTTCAGCTTTGAGCTTTATTTGCTTACTCAACAACTTAACCACTCTCCTTTCAGCTTTGAGCTTTCAACTTTGTTTGCTTACTCAACCACTTAACAACTACTTAACCATTCGGGCTACTTAATTCTGTATTCTGTCTCCTGAATAGTTACTATTTTACCACAATAAAAGGTTCTGTCAAAAAGCGGGATCCATCCATTTCAATTTTGATACGGTATACCATATACGGTGAGACTGGCTGCTTATCCTCAAGGATAATCTGTTCTTTTGTCGCTGCTGTTATCTGCGTGATCTCCTTAAGATCATCGGTGCATGAAGGGCAGATTCCTTTTGGCTTTCCCAAAAGAATGATTTTGCTGCCCTGTATATTGTTCTGCACCTTTGCTACAATAATGTCCCCTTCAAACCGGATGCTGTTCACTTCTACAGGATCAGGAGCTTTTGGAGGAAGCGGAGGCTTTTTTCTGCCGCAGGCTGTTGGTGCGAGCAGGATGAGTATAATCAGTATGAGACATAAATAGCGGCTATGCCTCATTAGTCAAGACCTTCGATAATGGAATAAGCGTTCTTTATGGCCTTGTTTACATTTTTGCGTGCAGTACCGCCAAAGCTGGTCCGCGCATCCACTGAATTCTTCGGATCAATGCAAGAGAGGATATCTTTTTCAAACTTGGGAGAGAATTTTTTGAAATCTTTGAGGTTGAGATCATCAATACTCTTTTTCTCTTTTATGAGCAATGCAACCAGCTCTCCTGTGATCCTATGCGCATCTCTGAATGGCACACCTTTTTTTGCAAGATAGTCTGCGACATCGGTTGCAGTAATAAACCCCTTTTTCAGGGCCTCTTCCATTGCATCTTTATTGATACCCATTGCGTTTATTATGCCTGTTGTCATCTCAATGCAGCGTTTAAGCGTATCTGCAGTATTGATCGCTGGAGCTTTGTCTTCCTGCATATCTCTGTTGTAGGCAAGGGGGAGTCCTTTCATCAGGGTAAGAAGAGAGATCAAATTTCCATACACGCTACCTACCTTGCCACGTATCAGTTCAAGCACATCAGGGTTTTTCTTCTGCGGCATGATTGAACTTCCTGTGCAGTATGCATCAGGCAAATCTATGAATGAAAATTCCTGTGAGTTCCACATGATAAGCTCTTCAACAAGTCTGCTCAAGTGCATCATTGTAACTGAAGATGCAAAGACAAATTCTATCGCAAAATCTCTGTCGCTCACACCATCAATGGAATTGCGGCATGCCATGTCAAATCCAAGCTCGGCAGTGGTTATGTCCCTGTCAATCGGATAAGGGGTTCCTGCAAGAGCTGCACTTCCCAGCGGAGATATGTTTGTTCTTTTCGTTAAATCAGAGAACCGTTCATAATCCCTTAGAAACATCTCGAAATAGGCCAGCATATGATGGCTAAAAGAAACAGGCTGTGCATGCTGTAAATGGGTGAACCCCGGCATAATGATGTCTACAGAGTCTTTTGCCTTATCCACAAATGCATTCATAAGGCCTTTAAGGTCTTTTTTTATAAAGATGACTTCATCTTTCAAATAGAGTCTGAAATCTGTGGCGACCTGGTCATTTCTGCTTCGAGCAGTATGGAGTTTTTTACCAACAGGCCCGATGCGTTTTACAAGCTCGGTCTCGATATTCATATGTACGTCTTCGAGCTTTTTATCAAAGACAAATTTTCCTGATGCAATATCAGCTTTTATCGAAGTGAGGCCGTCTACAATGGCTTTCAGCTCTTGCTTGTCAAGTATGCCTGCGCGGGAGAGCATCTTTGCATGCGCAATACTTCCGGCAATGTCGTGTTTGTAGAGTCTACAGTCAATGCTCACAGACTCAGTGAATGTCTCTACCGCTTCAAGGGTAGGGCTGGTAAATCTTCCTGACCAGGGTTTTTTAGTCATTTATCTCTACCTCTCCTCTGATCGTAAAATGTAAGGCGTAAAGCGTAAGGTGTAAAAAAATTCGAAATTCGCAATTCGAAATCCGAAATTTGTAATCCATAATCCTTACCCCTTAGTCTTTAACACCTA
>JAGVNP010000057.1 GCA_020053185.1 Deltaproteobacteria bacterium
AGTTCAGGATACCACCCCATCCCCGGCGGATACCGATTACCTCATGTCCATCATCAATGGCTCTAAGTACAAGAGATTTCACGCATGGATTTAAGCCCGGGACATCCCCACCGCCTGTAAGTACGCCTATTCGCATACATATTCCCCCTATTTTTCTATTTATCAGCCCTTAAACTTATCTTACGATTGAAAATCTCATCACTGAACCGCGCCTGTAGATTTTCACGGAAATTTTATGACCCAAACTGCCGGATAAAACTTTTTTCAATTCTTCGACATTTTTGGTCTCTTTATTGTCAATCTCCATAATTACATCACCAGGCCTTACAATGGATGCCGCAGCACTTCCGTTTTCTACTTTTAGCACAAGAGTTCCCTGGAGTTTTTGTGGGAGTTCGAGTTTTTCCCGCGCCACGTCGGTGATATCACTTACAGTTGCGCCGCCCAGGATCTTATTGTCCAAAATTTCAAACTCGCCCATTGAAATGCTTGCGCCTGAAAGATCTCCTGCCGTTACATTCAGTTCAGTCTCTTTCCCATCCCTCAACACTTTTAGTTTTGCCTGCGTACCCGGAGGAAGCTCTGCAATCCTGATCCTCAATTCTGACGAATTAATTACAGGCTTAGAATTCAGCTCAAGGATCACATCACCCTTCCGAACTCCACCTTTTTCTGCCGGCGAATTCTCTTCAACACCAGCGATCAGAACCCCTTTAGTCGAATTAAGGTTCATGGCTTTTGCGATCTCAGGGGTGATATCCTGGACAGTTACCCCGAGCCATCCTCTAATTACCTTGCCATGTTTGATAAGACTATTCATAACGCTTAAGGCAAGATCAACAGGAATTGTAAAACCAACCCCTACATTCCCGCCTGTTTCAGACAGGATTGCAGTATTGATGCCAATAAGCTCTCCTTTTAAATTTACAAGAGCCCCGCCTGAGTTTCCCGGATTTATTGCAGCATCAGTCTGTATAAAATTTTCATAATCTGTAATGCCAAGGCCTGAGCGTCCAAGAGCACTGATAATACCCATTGTAACGGTCTGGCTTAAGCCAAAAGGATTTCCGACTGCAAGGACAATGGTTCCAATCCTCAGCTTTGAAGTGTCGCCTAAAGGCATTACAGGAAGATCTTTTGCATCTATTTTTATCACTGCAATATCGCTCTTGGGATCACCGCCAATGATATTTGCCGCAAAAGTCCGCCCATCAGACAGCCGCACTTCCACTTTATCGGCTTCACCTATCACATGGTAATTGGTGACTATGTAGCCGTCTTCTGACATTATGACTCCTGAGCCCAGGGCTCTTGCCGTCCTCTTTTTGGGAATGTTAAGAGAAAAAAACGGATCAAAAAGGAACAGCGGCTCTTCTACTGTCACTTCCTTTGAGGAAGCAATGTTTACTACAGAGGGAATTGCTTTCTGGGCCACATCGGCGATCACCTCATCCTGAAAAATTTCCTGCGCATAAAGTCCTGTTGCGCTTCCGAAAATAAGAAATATAAAGACACCAATTAGAAAAATCTTTAGATTATTTCTTTTTTTCATATTCACTCCGTTTGCCTGTTTTCTTTTTGATTTATCACAGCAAACCTCTTCCCAGCAACTATTAAAAGATTGTCTAGGCTACCTAGAAGAGATGCTCGAGAAGTATCTTCAGCCCGATACCGATTAAGATCAGTCCGCCAAAAATTTCGATCTTCCCCTCCAGGAAAGAGCCCAGGCGGTTTCCGAACATCCCTCCGATGAAAGCGAGGAAAAAGGTAATAAGCCCTATCACGATGACTGGTGTAATTATGGAAATATTTAAAAAGGAAAAGGTAACACCAACAGCTAAGGCATCTATACTTGTCGCAAGGGAAAGAACCAAAAGCACTGATGGCTTCAGAGGATCAAATCTTTTCTCTATTGAATCCATTTTTGTGGATTCATAGATCATTTTAACACCCACCATACTTAAAAGGCAGAAGGCTATCCAGTGATCAACCCCCACAATGAACGAGCTAAAACTTTTCCCTGCAAACCATCCAATCAAAGGCATTATTGCCTGAAAAATGCCGAATGACGCTGCAATTTTTAGGGCACCAGTTGTTTTCAGCCCTTTCAGAGTTACCCCGCTTGCAATAGAGACTGCAAACGCATCCATTGCAAGTCCAATTGCAATAAGGATTATTGTGACATTACCCATATTCCCTTTGAGCTTTCAGCTTTTAGCCTTCTCAGCCTCAGGTAACGACAAAGGTCTTTCTATGTTTAAATTCCTCTTTCTTGCCGTTATTCCACTGGGCAACCGGCCTTAAATAGCCTACAATCCTTGAGTACACTTCCGTGGTAGTCCCGCATTCAGGGCACTGAGCATGGCCGCCTGATATATAACCATGATTCTGACATACACTGAATGTAGGTGTAAAGGTGAAGTAAGGAAGCCGGTATTTGCTGCAGATCTTTTTCACAAGATTTTTGATGACCGAGGAATCCGAGACCTGTTCACCGGCATAAATGTGCAGCACTGTACCGCCTGTGTATTTTGTCTGAAGCTCGTCCTGAAGATCAAGGGCTTCAAATATGTCATCTGTATAGTTTACAGGAAGCTGGGTTGAGTTGGTATAAAACGGCTCTGCACCTTCTTTATAATCCGCCTCATTTGCACATATGATGTCAGGGTATTTATCTTTGTCGGTACGTGCAAGCCTGTATGAGGCACCTTCTGCCGGTGTTGATTCAAAGTTATAGTTATTTCCTGTTGCCGTCTGAAGAACGAGAAGCTTTTCCCGGATAAAGTCTGCGACTTCAAGCGCAAAGGATTTTCCTTCATCGCTCGCAATATTCACACCCAGAAGATTCAAGCATGCCTCATTCATACCCACTATGCCCACGGTAGAAAAGTGGTTCTTCCAGTACTCGCCAAATCGATCCTTGATATTCTTTAGATAGTACTTGGTATATGGATACAAATTGTTTTCAGTAAAGACTTCTAGCACCTTTCTCTTTATCTCCAGACTCATATGAGCAATGTTTATCAAAGAATCAAGTCTCTCTATAAATTCTTTTTTATCTTTTGCGAGATATCCAATTTTGGGCAGATTAATCGTAACTACCCCGATAGAGCCTGTGAGAGGATTTGCGCCAAAAAGCCCTCCTCCTCTCTTCTCAAGAATCCTGTTGTCTATCCTGAGCCTGCAACACATACTTCTCGCATCCTCTGGATTCATATCCGAGTTTACAAAATTGGAAAAGTAAGGCACCCCATATTTTGCAGTCATTTTCCAAAGGCCTTCAAGATTGGAGTCATCCCAGTCAAAGTCTTTTGTGATATTGTAAGTAGGAATCGGGAAGGTAAATACCCTGCCCCGCGCATCACCTTCAACCATAACATCGATAAATGCCTTATTAAATATATCCATTTCTTTCTGAAATTCGCCATACGTCGCATCCTGGATCTTGCCTCCAAGCACTACACCCTGATCTGCCCATATGGCAGGGACTTTTAAATCCAGAGTGACATTGGTAAACGGCGTCTGGAAACCAACTCTGGTAGGTACATTGATATTAAACACAAAACCCTGGAGCGACTGTTTCACCTGCTCATAGGTCAACCCATCATACCGGATAAATGGGGCAAGAAGCGTATCAAAGTTGGAAAATGCCTGTGCACCTGCTGCTTCTCCCTGCAGGGTATAGAAGAAGTTCACTATCTGTCCTAAAGCAGAGCGTAAATGGCCTGCAGGTTTACTTTCCACCTTGCCAGGAGCACCTCTGAAACCTTTAAGCAACAGGTCATATAGATCCCAGCCCACACAATAGACTGATATGATATTGAGATCATGAATATGAAAATCACCGCCCAAATGCGCGTCTTTGACCTCAGGAGGATAAATTTTATTAAGCCAGTAAATTTTACTGATCTCAGAAGAAATAT
>JAGVNP010000255.1 GCA_020053185.1 Deltaproteobacteria bacterium
ATGTTGCCAATAAATTCTTTAGCCAGGAAATGCCTGACGTAAAACCAATCACAGAAAAAGAAGTACGCTCATACTACCGTGAGGATGCAATGATCTGGAGACTCTACCTTGCCTTACGCAGATTTGACCGTTTCCTTCACACAAAAATCCTGCACAAGCCATATGTGTATATATTGCCTGGGAAGATAAAGAGGTGAACGCTTTCCCCTCACCCTTCCCTCTCCCTCAGGAGAGGGCTATGCACTTTGTAGCTCTGTGCCTTTGGTGCTTTGTGCCTCAGTGCCTTATTCTATCACCTTCGGAAAGAAACCTACAGCGCTTTGCGCCTTATCGTCGTGCGAAGGAATTATGACCATGTCCGAATATTGTTTCATGAGTTTGTGAATCCTGACAATGGTTTCTTCTGTTTGTTTTTTATCTTGATCCACAAACAGCTTTATCATCCAGAACTTGTGCGTTGGCTTTTGAAATCCTTCTGCAGAAAACGTAGCATCTCCAATAAAGAAGAACCGTTTCCCTGATTTCAGATTTATAAACATGCCAATGACACATTGTGTATGGCCGGGCAATGGAACAAGCACAATGCTGCCATCCTCAAACACATCAAGGCTCTGGTCAAAATTTTCATATGGCTTGCCCTGAAACTGGATGAATCGCCACTTGATCTGATCATTCTTGTATTGCGAACGGCTGTATCCCCTGCCCCCATGCGTTTTTGCCACATCATAATCTTGCCTTGTGGTCCATATTTCGGCATTTGGAAAATCCTCTATGCCGCTTGTATGGTCCCAGTGCAGATGCGACATGATGATGGTTTGGATACTGTCAGGGTCAACAGTGCCTGACATAATCGTTCGTGCGCTGCCTATTGTTTTATAGGGCATCAAGGGTCTGAGCAAGAATGGCATGGATTCTTTGGAATGCTTGCCTATGTTATTTCCCAAGCCTGTATCAAAGAGGATCGTTCCTTTAGGATGTTGAACCAGAACAACCGGATATGATCCAATCCGCTTTTTCCGCCAGCTTCCTTTGCTGGTGAAAATCGCTTCGGGCGCCTTAAATTCTCCTGTCTTTATTATTGAAAAACTCACTTCCGGTAGTTCTTCAGGCGTATTCAGTCGTTCATCCTTTGCAAAGTTTGAGCCATCAGGATATTTGGAAACATCTATTGTGCTGCAGCCACAAGCGCTAATCATAAGCAGAAGAAACATTGCCAAAATGCTTTCATGGCATTTCTTTACTGCTGTGTTCATCCCTTTTCGGATCGATCTTCTCATTCCCGGGATCGAAAGAAGATACAAGGTCTCCTGAATCGAGCGCCAGTCTTCCTCTGAGAGCAGCACTGCGTTTGCCCGTTTACCTCTTATAATAACCGGCTCATGCGAAGATGCTACATCATCAATGAGACGATACAACCGTGTTCTTGCATCTGTTGCCTTTACTTTTATCATCCTTTTCATCTTGGTCTAATCTCGTATGCTCCAAATACGCTATAGCTTATGCTTTGTCAAAAAACCTCTTATAACTGAATGCTGATCGCTGAACGCTAAAAGCTCAATTTTCTCTGTGCCTCTGTGGCTTTGTGCCTATATTTCCTTTCTAAACTCATTCCAAAAATAACTCTATCCCTTGCATTACGAAGGTGATAGAGAGATTTCAGAAAGGCAGAAAAATTATGGAATCATTTGAACAGTTAGGCTTATCAGTCGAGACATTGAGTGTACTCAAACGTAAAGGGTTTGAAGAGCCCACACCTATACAGATAAAGGTTATCCCTGCCATACTTGCAGGAAAAAAGGATGTTGTGGGTCAGGCGCAGACCGGCACAGGAAAGACCGCAGCGTTTGGCCTGCCCATTATTGAACTCTTGCCTGAAAGTTCAAAAACCGTGCAAGCCATTGTTCTTACCCCGACGCGGGAGCTGGCTATACAGGTGGCTGAAGAGATCAATTCATTAAAGGGAAAAAAGAGATTAAGCATTGTCCCTATTTATGGCGGGCAGGCAATGGAACTGCAGCTGAGGAGCCTGAAAAAAGGAGTTGATATTGTTGTAGGAACACCTGGCAGGGTTCTTGATCATTTAAAGCGCCGCACCTTAAAGATCGATAAGATCTCATTTCTTGTCCTGGATGAGGCTGATGAGATGCTGAACATGGGCTTTATTGAAGATGTGCAGGAGATCATGGCACATACCGGGCGTGAAAAGAGGACTATGCTGTTCTCTGCGACCATGCCACTCGAGATCATAACAATCGCCAAAAAGCACATGAGGGAATATGACGTATTCAAGACCACAAAAGGTCAGCTTACAGTCAGCCAGACCGACCAGGTGTATTTTGAGGTGTCTGTTGCTGACAAGTTCGAGGCGCTTTGCAGGATCATTGATATTGAAGAAGGATTTTACGGTCTTGTGTTTTGCCGGACCAAGGTCGATGTTGATACAGTTGCAAATCATCTGATTGAACGCGGCTATGGTGCAGATGCCCTGCATGGCGATATAACCCAGGGACTAAGAGAAAAGATCCTGAACAAGTTCAGAAAACGCCAGATTAATATACTTGTGGCAACTGATGTGGCAGCACGGGGCATTGATGTGCAAGACCTCACGCATGTGATCAATTTTTCCCTTCCTCAAGACCCTGACTCATATGTGCACAGGATTGGCCGCACCGGCCGGGCAGGCAAAGAGGGAACTGCCATAACCTTTATTACACCGGAAGAATACCGGAAGCTGCAATTTATCATCAGGAGCGCAAAGGCAGATATCCGCAAAGCAAGACTTCCAAGGGTGAAAGATGTCATAAAAACAAAGAAGCTCAGGATAAAAGCTGACCTTGAAGATATTATAAAAAAGCAGCCCCAGCGCGAATACCTTGAGATGTCGAAAGAGCTTCTAAGCGAGAACAGGCCTGAGGATATCTTAGCAGCCCTTTTGCAGTATTCTTTTCAGGATGAGCTAAGCGAAAAGAGCTATACTGAGATAGGTGAAGTGACTGTTGATGTAAAAGGCAAAACGCGACTTTTTGTAAAACAGGGCAAGATCGACGGGCTGACACGGAACAAGCTGATAGGTTTTATCAGAAACTCGTGTAAAATTCCGGGTGAGAAGATAAGCGATATACAGATCCTTGATAAATTCTCTTTCATCACCCTGCCCTTCCACGATGCGGAAAGGCTGCTAGCCTCGCTAAAGGGAAGACGGCAAGGCTCAGCTCCGTTTATCATGAAGGCAAAAAAAGGGCGTGAGTAGATTGATTGGTATCCAATCCAAAAAATCGCTCTGCGCGTAAAAACCATACGGCCTGATATATCGAAAGCACCTATTGGAAGACCTCAATATAATCAATGTATGAGGTGGCACTTTCCTTTGTGTTGTCAGAATCGCACAATATTCCTAAGGTTGCCCTCTCTGTGGGGTCTTGGCCAAATGCTTTTCGATAACTCTCCACAATGTCAACTTGTTCTGTAATCCACTTGCCGACATTTTCATTCCCTTGCTGAAGCAGAATAATCTTTGCCTTCTTTGTATATGAACTGGAGAAAATTGTTTTCGCATACAATTTACTTGCCCACGTATAATTCAAAGAACTATGCGGGGGATATTCTCCAAAAAGAAGTTTGAATGTACGGTATTGGGATTG
>JAGVNP010000247.1 GCA_020053185.1 Deltaproteobacteria bacterium
CTCAGGCAGATATCGGTGGAGTTGAAAGAATGCTAAAAGCTCTAATGAAATCATTGCAAAATAAGCACTTGACCCCTAGGCCCCTTGAATCCTAGAATCCTTTGTTAGAAAGGTTTTCCAATGAACATCGCACCTCACGAGATCGCGTTCGATTTTGACGGCGTAGTTGCAGACACATTCAAAGCGTTTGTCGCGATCGCAAAAAAAGACTACGATATTGATATCAAATATGAAGCAATCACCAACTACGAGATTCTCAAGGTGATAAATATCAACAGAGAAATATCTGACAAGATCATTGAAACTATTACACTCTATCCCCATGAACTCGATCTGCAGCCCAATAAAGGTGTAAGCGATGTCTTATCACGCATGACTTCCATTAACCATTCTCCCATCCTTGTAGTGACTGCGCGACCATTGCATGAACCGGTAGCCTTGTGGTTTGAAAAACACCTTCCGGATATAGCACCCCATGTCGTTATTAAGGCTACAAGTGAGAACACAAAAAAACTTGGAGTGCTGAAAGAGCATGACATCAAATATTTTGTGGATGACAGGCTGGATACATGTGAGATGCTTGGGAATGAAGGCATTACGCCCATTGTCTATGAACAGCCGTGGAACAGACAGCCGCACAATTTTCAGATTGTACGAGACTGGGAAGATATATCAAAGTTGATTCGCTGGTAGACTAACATGGCAAGACAAAAAAAATTGTTCAATGTTCAAAGTTCTATGTTGGTTTTTCTCAGAGATCAGAGATTAGAAGTATCAACCTTGAACGTTGAACATAGAACGTAGAACAATATGAAAAAGATAGGGGTAATCTCAGACACGCATCTCAAAGAACCATCAGACATTATCGAGCGCATTGCATTTCAGTATTTTTCTGATGTAGATCTTATCATCCATGCAGGCGATCTGGTAAGACTTTTCGTACTAGATGCATTCTTCGGAATGGGAAAAGAAGTGAATGCAGTGTGTGGGAACATGGATCATGTGGAAATTGCCAAATCTTTTCCAATAAAAAAGACCATTCGCATTGAAGACGTACATATCGGGATCATTCACGGATGGGGAGGCCCGGACGGGATGCGATCACGCATAACGCAAGAGTTTGAAGGCGTGGATGCGATCATCTATGGACATACGCATCACCCGTTTCTTGCAAAAGAAGGGGACATACTTTTTCTCAACCCCGGATCACCCACAGACAACCGATTTACAAAAGAAAATTCAATAGGTATAATAGAAGTTGATGGTAAGAATATTCAGGGAAAGATCATAAGACTATGAAAAACATCTGGGCACCGTGGAGAATTGAATATATCCTGCAGACAAAAAAAGAGGATGGCTGCATCTTCTGCAATGCAGTAAAGAACAACGATCCTCTCATCCTTCAAAAAGGAAAAACATGCTTTTCCATAATGAACAAATTTCCCTACACAACCGGACATTGCATGATCGTTCCCTTTCGCCACATTGCTAGCATTGAGGATTTGAATGATAACGAGTCCAAAGAAATCATGACCATGATAAAAAAGCATCTCACGGCCATAAAGGCATCCCTAAAACCTCAGGGGTTTAATGTGGGTTCCAATATTGGCCATGTTGCAGGCGCAGGGGTCAAGGAGCATGTGCATATCCATATCGTTCCCAGGTGGGAAGGCGACACAAATTTTATGCCGGCCATCTCTGAAGTCCATATGATATCCGAACATATCTCTGCTACAAAAGACAAAATAAAAGGTAGGCTATCTTGAAATATTTAAAGACCATTATTTTCACCATTATTATCATTGCCGGCATACTGTTCGGCACATCAAACCAACAGCCGGCAGCAGTCAAATTTTTCACCTACACCACACAGGAATATCCTCTTTATCTGATCCTGTTGTCGTCATTCATACTCGGTGCAGCAGCAGCCTCTCTTCACTCCCTTGCATCGCGAAGGGACCTGAAATCCAGAAAAAAACTTGCAGAGAAAAGGCTCTCTGAACTCGAAAAAAACAAATAGCACATGGAAGAACGGCTGCCAGACTGGCTTAAAAAACATAAACACCTTGCACACTTGAGACCGATAAAAAAGGGGCTACGAAACGCCAGCCTTTCCACGGTCTGCGAAGAAGCGCGCTGCCCAAACATTACGGAGTGTTTTTGCAAGCCTACTGCAACATTTCTGATCATGGGAGACATCTGTACACGGTCATGCAGATTCTGCTCAGTAAAAAAAGGACTTCCAGAAACCATTGACACAGAAGAACCAGCTAATGTGGCACAGGCAGCAGCACAGCTTAAGCTGAGCCATGTGGTAGTTACCTCAGTGACCAGAGATGATCTTCCTGACAAAGGAGCATCACACTTTGCGCAAACGATCAAAGAGATCAGAAAAAAGCTGCCTGGTGCAACCATCGAAGTTTTAACCCCTGATTTTTCCGGAAAAGAAAAATTCTTACAGCTCGTGCTTGATGCAAAACCGGATGTGTTCAACCATAACGTAGAAACTGTTCCCAGGCTTTATCCAAAGATACGGCCAGAAGCAAATTTTACCACAAGCATTAATCTTCTAGAAAAAGCAAAAAAGCTATCTCCCCAAACAGTAACAAAATCCGGTTTCATGGTAGGTCTGGGCGAAGAGGAAGACGAAATAGTAGATTTACTGAAATCATTGAATGATGCAAATGTCGATGTGGTAACCATCGGCCAGTATATGCGTCCATCGAAAACAGCTATTCCTGTTGCACATTACTGGCAGCCCTCATGCTTTGAGCACTGGCTAGATGTTGCCAAAACCATAGGTATAAGGTATGTTGTCTCAGGCCCTCTTGTGAGGAGTTCATATTATGCGAAAGAGGCGCTGGAGGGAGTAAGGATTAAGAGGTAAGAAGTAGGCAGTAGGAAGTAAGAATAAAATTTCGAATTTCGAAATTCGAATTTCGAATTTTCTTACACCTTACGATCAAAATTATGAATTAAAGGAATGATAAAATGGAATTTACAAGAATAAACAGGCTTCCTCCTTATATATTCGCAGAGATTGACGCCCTCAAGATGAAAGCACGGCATGACGGCAAGGATATCATTGACCTGGGTATGGGCAATCCTGATATTCCAACCCCGAAACATATTATCGATAAGATCACGGAAGCGGTGCAAAATCCGAAAAATCACCGCTACTCTGCTTCACGTGGTATTTTCAAGCTCCGTCATGCAATTTCGCAGTGGTATAAACGGCGCTACAATGTTGATATCAACCCTGACACCGAAGCTATTGTGACCATTGGGGTAAAAGAAGGTTTTTCCCACATGATCTTTTCAATGATCACTTCCGGAGATGTAGTGTTCGTACCCAACCCTACCTACCCTATCCATACCTACGCAACGGTTCTTGCGGGAGGCAATGTAAGAGGCATCCCTCTGTCTGAAGATAGGGATTTTTTTGATGATCTACTAAATGCAACGCGTCAGACCTGGCCTCAGCCAAAGCTCATCATCGTTTCATTCCCTCATAATCCTACCACCATGGTGACTGACATCCCGTTTTTTGAAAAGCTTGTGTCATTTGCAAGGGATCACGGGATTTTCATTATCCACGACTTTGCCTATGCAGATCTTTGTTTTGACGGGTATGTTGCACCGAGCATCATGCAGGTGCCGGGCGCAAAAGATGTTGCAGTGGAATTTTTCTCCATGTCAAAGAGCTACAGCATGGCAGGATGGCGCGTAGGCTTCGCGGTAGGCAACAAACAGGTCATCCATGCAC
>JAGVNP010000215.1 GCA_020053185.1 Deltaproteobacteria bacterium
ACTTTACGAATTACGAATTACAGCCATCTCTTTCGGCGTCTGTATGATTTTACGTCCTTGTATGATCTCGCAGCACCGCCAGAGCTTACGCCAAGATAGAATTCTTTTACATCAGGATTTTCGCGCAAATCTTTTGAATGGCCTTCCATAACGATCTTGCCGTTTTCCATTACATAGCCGTAATGTGCGATCTGTAGCGCCATATTTGCATTCTGCTCTACCAGGATAATGGTTGTCCCTTGCTCTTCATTGATCCTCTTTATGATCCTGAAAATCTCCTGAACCACAAGCGGCGCTAAACCCAAGGAAGGCTCATCTAAGAGCAGGAGTTTGGGATGTGCCATGAGCGCTCTGCCCATGACCAGCATCTGCATTTCGCCGCCGCTGCAGTAGCCGGCAAGTGTTTTTCTGCGCTTCACCAGTGCAGGGAAATAGCTGTACACCATTGCAAGGTCTTCTTTGTATGGCTTTCCCCAGCGCGTCGCAGTTCCGACTTTTAGATTTTCTTCAACAGTCAGATATTTGAACGGTATGCGGCCTTCCAAAACCTGGATAATGCCTAAGCGCGTGATGGTCTCAGGCGAGGAATTTTGTATCGGGCTTTCATCATACACAATAGATCCTTCAGTGACCTTGCCGTTTTCGGGTTTTAAAAGTCCTGAGACTGCCTTTAAGGTGGTAGTCTTCCCTGCGCCATTGCTTCCGAGAAGCGAGATGATCTTGTGTTTCTCCACTTTGAGCGAAACGCCTTTGAGCACCTGTATCACGTCAGAATAAACAACGCTGATGTTATTGAGCTGGAGTAGGGTCGTAACTTCCATTTATCCTCCTCAGTAGGAAAAAGGCCAGAGCCTGAAATTGGAGCGAATGATGCGCCAAATTTCAGCCAGGCCTTTTGGCTCAAACAGGATAAAGAGCACGATTGAAAGTCCGAATGCAAATTCCCGAAGCGCTGCCATGTTGAGCCCGATCACGCCTGCGAGCTGCATGTTCATGAAGATTTGCGTCAGATGCCGCAGGACCTCATTGAGCCCTGTGATAAATATTGCGCCGAAGATTGCGCCAGGTATTGAGCCTAAGCCGCCGATGATCACCATTGCTATATATTCAACAGAAAGCCCTAAGGTGAATGGCTCGGCAGTGATGCTGATCATGTAATATGCCCATAAGCCGCCTGCAATGCCTGCAAAGAATGAGCTTATGCCGAACGAGAGCAGCTTGTAGGAAAAGATCGGTATGCCCATTCCCTCTGCTGCGCGGTCATTGTCCCTGATTGCAACAAATGCCCTTCCATAGCGGGTGCGCATAAGGTTGACTGTGATGAGCGTCACTGCGACCAGACAGATGTAGATCACGAAGAAAAACGTGCGATCGCCCATGAGAGTAAGTCCAAAGATATTTGCAGTAGGAACTGTGATGCCCATGGTGCCGCCTGTCAAGCTTTCCCAATGCACAAGAACATACTGTATGATGAACTGGCCGGCCAAAGTTGCAATAGTGAGATACAGACCTTTGAGCCTGCCTGATGGAATGCCGAACACCATACCCACCATTGCAGTGATAATGCCTGCTGCAGGTAGAGAGAGCAAAAACGGAAAATGGAGCCGGGTTGCAAGGATTGCTGCTGCATATGCGCCCACACCAAAGAATGCGCCATGGCCGAGCGAGATCTGTCCGGTGTATCCGATCAGGATATTGAGTCCGATTGCAGCAATTGCTGCAATGCCGATCATATTGAGCACATAAAGAAAATATGGCCCGCTTGCAAACGGCACAACGCCGAACAGGATGATCAGTCCGATAAGTGTTGCAGTCCTTCCGAAATCAGTTTCAAATATGGAGATCTCTTGTCTGTAGTCTGTTTTAAAATTGCCGCAAGGATGATAGTGAGGCTTTCGCATTTTTAACCCGCTAAACACGCTCGATCTCCTTGAGGCCGAACAGGCCGTAGGGTTTTACCAGAAGGATAAGTACCAGAACAATGTAAGGCACTACATCGCGAAGTCCTGGAGAAATATAGCCGCCGGTAAATGTTTCGAGCAGCCCGATAATAATGCCGCCGATAATTGCCCCGCCAATGCTGTCAAGCCCGCCTAAGATGACAACCGGAAAAACTTTTAAGCCGATTGAGCTGATATCATGCACATTGATGCCGTTGATGGTGCCGAGCACAATGCCGCTCATAGAAGCAACCATCGCAGCAATTGCCCAGGACAGAGCAAAGATTTTTCTCACATGGACTCCGAGCGAGAGTGCTGCTGTCTGATTGTCAGCAACCGATCGCATGTAGATTCCCTGCGGAGAGTATTTGAAGAATAACCCGAAGAGAAGGAGGAAGACAGCCCCGATAATTGCAGATGCAGTGTACACAGGCGGCACATAGATCGCGCCCATCTGGATAGCAAGGCCCTGTGGAAGAAATTCAGGGTAGGTTTGCAGATTTCCACCAAAGATAAACAAGAGTATGCCCTTGAACATGGATGCAAGGCCTACAGTAAGCATGATCACAAAGATGAGCGATTCGCCGATAAGCGGCCGCAAAAACAAGCGCTCAACAATAAAGCCAAGGATAAAGCTGGCAATGAGCGTTAGCACAAATGCGAGCAGGATAGGGATTTTCAGCCATGTAATAAGCATGAAGAAGAAAAATGCGCCGATAGCAAGCAACTCGCCGTGTGCGAAGTTGAGCACGCTTGATGATTTGAATATCATGACAAAGCCCATTGCAGAAAGCCCGTAGAGCAGCCCGATGCAAAGACCATTTATGAGCAGTTGAAAAAAGAACTCCATTTCTGTCTCCCTTATACCGGAACCGTGATGATCCGAACACGCGTCTGGATCATTCCCACCTGGCCATCCCGGTACCGTACCTTTCCCTTTACTTCCAGATCTTCTTTATTCTGATACATTGCCTCGATCAAGTTGATGTACAGGCCGTACACAAACCGCCTCCGCACCTTGCCTGTGCGGGTGAGTTCTTCATCGTCTGCATCAAGCAGTTTGTAGAGCAGGATAAATTTCTTTATCTTCATATGATCAGGCAGTTGTGTGTTGACCATCTTTACTTCATTTAAAATCAGCTCTTCCACCTCTAGCTGCTGCGAGAGGTCAGTGTAGGTGGTGTACGGGATCATTCTGTCTTCTGCCCAGTTGCCAGTATTTCCCATGTCGATGTTGATAAGCGCACTGATGTATGGCCTGGACTCGCCAAAGATCACTGCCTCTTTGATATACAGACTGAATTTCAGCCGCGTCTCGATAAAATCCGGTGAGAATGCATTGTTTTCTTTGTCGCGGATAATATCATGCTTGCGGCCGATGATAAGGAGATGTCCGTCATTATCAATATATCCGGCATCGCCTGTCAAAAACCATCCGTTGCTGAATGCCTCTTTTGTGGCATCAGGGTCATTGTAGTATCCGGTAAATATGACATCGCTTGAGACAAGCACTTCCTGGTCTTCGGTGAGTTTTACTTGAGTGCGAGGCAGAGGTTTTCCCACTGTCTCCAGTTTTACCTCGTTATCTGGCTGAACCTGAAATATGCCGCATGTCTCGGTAAGACCGTAACACTGTTTGAGATTGAGTCCTACTGCGCGGAAGAATTTGATCACATCAGGGCTTATGGGATGACCTCCGGTATACGCGCTTAAGAATTGCGCGCATCCCACGCGGTCCAAAAGTGGCTTGAACACAATGACAGAGGAAATCCATTGCAAGATTTTGAGATAAAATGGTACCGACATTTTTTTCGATTCACGCTCAATTGCTGCAATGCCTATTTTTTCCGCAATATAAAAAAGCTTGCGGTTGATAAAGCCGGCATCATCGAT
>JAGVNP010000004.1 GCA_020053185.1 Deltaproteobacteria bacterium
ATCTTTTGCCCGTAACCTGCGGCCTTTTTTGTTGCATAAAAGAAATTGCCTGTCTTGCTCCACATTAAGGCCCTCACAACCCTGCCTCCATCCATAGGAAAACCGGGTATCAGATTAAATATCGCGAGTATGAGATTAACCTGATACAGGTAATGGAAAATGGCTTTCGTGACCTGATCGGTAACAAAAACATGAATCATAAAAAACAAAAAAGAGAGCATAAAACTTGAAAGCGGCCCCGCGATCGCCATCCTCAATTCTGCTTTGGGATGGGGAGGCTCGCTCTTCATCTGAGCCACTCCTCCAAATATAAATAAGGTTATGGCGGCTATCTGCATACCGTATCGCACAGCGATATATGAATGGGAAAGCTCATGCAGGGCAACCGATATGAAAAGCATAAGTGCGGCAACAGCGCCGCCAAGCCAGTAGGACACTCCGGGAAGTTCAGGCGCAACCCTGGGGAAATAATATGTGGACAATGACCATGTAATCACTCCGAAGACAATAAGCCATGAAAAATGAACCCTTATGGGTATGCCCATGACTATAGCTATCCTTAATGAGCCGGACTGAAGAGAAGACGCATTCATGATAATTCAATCATCTCACATTATTGTTTTCTTCACAAGCAAGGCCTGCACAGACTGGATCAGCGAATTGCACAGTATCCTCCGGGAACCCCTTTCTTAGAAAAGACTATCTGCCACACATGCATATGCCTGGAGCGGAAACCGCCTGAACAACTCAAAAGATAGTATTTCCACATACGGTAGAATCTGTCGCTATATGTCGATCTCAATTGCTGCCAGTTGCAGTCGAAATTATGAAACCATGCCATCAGGGTTGGGTCATAGTAGACGCCGAAATTGTGCCAGTCTTCTATGACAAATAACCTCTCGACTGAGGCGCTGATCTGCTTCATAAAGGGAATCATCGAATTCGGAAATATATATTTGGCAAGCCATGGATTAACAGCCACATTCGATCGGGTGTCCCCTATAGTATGCAGTAAAAAAAGCCCGTCGTCTTTTAAGCATTTATACACTGCCTCCATATAAGTCCGGTAATTTTTATGCCCGACATGTTCAAACATGCCGACGGAGACTATATGATCGAACTTTTCATTGACATCCCTGTAATCCTGCAATCTGATTTCGATTGGCAACTGCCTGCAGCATTCCCTTGCAAGCGAAACCTGTTCTTTTGATACTGTAATACCGACTACACTTGCTCCGTATTTCTCAGCAGCGTATTTGGCAAACCCACCCCACCCGCAGCCGATGTCAAGCACCTTATCACCGGGCCGCAATCCTATTTTTCTACAGATTAAGTCAAGCTTTGCCTCTTGAGCGGAATCCAAATTCGCTGAGTCTTTCCAGTATCCGCAACTATAGATCATTCTCTTATCCAGCATATGTCTATATAATTCGTTGCCGATATCGTAGTGGCGCTCTCCAATCTGGAATGCCCTCGACTTTCTGCCCAGATTGAAGATAACGGAATTGAGATCCATGAGAATAAGCTTCAGTCCTCTCTTAACCTTCTCTTCCGGGTTTGACAGAAGAAGTTTATAAAAGAAATCATCAAGCCTTTCGCATTCCCACCATCCATCCATGTAGGACTCACCGAGCCCGAGGTTTCCTTCCTTTATGACCCTTCTATAAAAACCATCAGTCTTTATCCTGATGTCCCATGGATTATTGCCGTTGATGATTATGCCGGCATGAGACAGTATTGCTTCGACAAGACGCTTGTATTGATCCCTTCCCATATCAGGTCCTCACCCTAATGCACGGGCAACTCTTTTTGAGGCTTACTTTAATCTCGGTTTCTTCTGCGTTATCCTCTCTTCCTCCCGACGCCGAATATAGCGATATTTCCGAAATGCTTGATATTAATTATATCCACATTATTTTCCCTTAGCTCATTTTTAAACTCGTCAAAACCGAACATCCCTCCAACCGGATGTGCAGCCACTACGCCAAACAATGAATCTTTAGTGAAACAGTGCGTAAAAGTGCGAAGCGGCTCTTCAAAAAATAATTCCCCTCCGTTTTTCAGAACCCTTGAAACCTCTTTTACTGCCTTTCTCCAATCCTCCATATGATGGATAACGCCGAATGAAAAAACAGCATCAAACTTGTTATCAGGTTTATCAAGAGCCATTGCATCGGCAACCATGAACTCAATCTTATCCTTAAATTCAGGACTGAGGTTCTTCTTTGCCCTTTCTATTTGTTCGGGGTCTATATCAGTCGCAATAACCCTTTGCGCGCCGAATTGCTCAACAATTATCTCGGCCCCTGCTCCCCTCCCGCATCCAATCTCAAGGCAGAGCGGATAGCTTTCAAAGCCAGCCATCCGCTTCAACAGGGGCCCTTCTACGCGCCTCTGAACAAAAGCCCTGAGGGGATTATTTACTATAAACCGCTCTCCAAGATTAAGTTTCATGCCGTATATTCGTCATAAATTAATGTCCGTGTTCGTCTTTCTTCTTCTCCTCTCCCTCAGGCTTCTTGGGCGGTGTTGAGCCCATTTCAAAACCTGTAGCAGTTATGCATTCATATGCTTTTTTCATCTGGTCCATCATCTCCATCTGTGACGCGTCTGTAGCAGTCTTCGGATCTTTTATGTGCACTTCATGAAGATCTATCGCTTTTTTAAGCCACTCCTCTGCGCATTTCATTTTAGCCTGTGCAGGCGTACCGCCCATCATTCCCATACCACCCATCATCTTTTCCATTTTCTGCATCATGCCATCCATTTCCATCATCATCTGTTTTTTCTCGGCAGGCTTCATACCATACATCATCTTCTGCTGCATCTGCATCATTCCCTTCATCATCTGCATCATCCCTTTGTGTTCCTTCATCATCTTCATGCACATAGGGCACATAGGCATCTGCTGCCCTTCGCCCATTTTCTGCTTCATCATCTCCTGACACATGGGCATCATAGGCATTTTGCCTTC
>JAGVNP010000164.1 GCA_020053185.1 Deltaproteobacteria bacterium
GCGAAGCAATCTGACTGTAAAGCAGTCATCCTGAGGGCAATGCCCGAAGGATCTTATAAGATCTTTCACGGAGCTTGTCCTGAGCCAAAAAGCGAGACCCTTCACTTTGCTCAGGGTGACAAATAGCGAAGGATTCAGGACAGGCTAAAGCTTACGCTCCTCGCAATGACTAAATCGCTAGTTGTGCAAAGGTCTTAAGGAAGTTGATAACCAAAAACAGATAGATTTCTCGTCACAGCGCTTGTATAATCAAACAGGTTTATTAATATTTTAATGAGATCCAGGGGGTAGATAATGGCATTAGTCGATGAGTTTAACAAACAAAAATGCACTTTGTGCGGAGAATGTTTTCACCAGTGTCCGGTTATGAATCTTCCTCTTGAAATTGCAAAGGATGAAATTGCAAGACTCATTGATGGAAGGCCGACAAAATATGTACTGAAAAAATGTGAAAGCTGTATGGCATGCAATCTTATTTGTCCTGAAGCATGCAATCCAACCCAGTTAATCCTTAAAACATGGCAGCAGGCCTATCAGGAGCAAGGTCTGCCATCGACTGCATCGTATTTTATGCCGCACAGTAAGACAAATTTTCGCACATATGTGATTGACAGGATGCCTGAGGATGAGAAAGCGCTTATTGAAAAGTGGGCAGATACCTATCCATGCGAAGAGATATTTTATCCTGGATGCAACTGGATCACTGTGCCTTACTTGAGCAGGACAAGCCTTCTTGATGGAATGAATATACGTGGTTCTCTGGATGTGTGCTGCGGTGAGATGTATTTCCGCATGGGCCATTTTGATGAGCTAAAGCAAGTTGCGCAAAAACTTACCAAACACTACAGGCAGATGGGAATAAAAAGGATGTATATTGCATGTACTGCCGGGCTCAATATGTTTACCAATGTGCTCCCCAGGTTTGGTGCAGAGTTTGATTTTGAAGTAAAACATATTATGCCCATGTTTTTGGAGCGGATAGAATCTGGCGAGATCAAGATCAAAAACAAGCTCAATATGACTGTGACCATACAGGAATCATGCCATGCCAAATGCATTGGCGAAGCATACCTTGATATACCAAGAAAGATCTTAGAACATATCGGGGTGAATGTGGTCGAAGAGAAATACTCCCGGGACAAGGCTCTGTGCTGTGGCATTGGCGGAGGGTTCAGCCATGAATCAGGATATAATCCGTTGCGGTTGACGCAATCGACTGTAAAGGCAATGCTTCTTGCGCGCCAATCCGGGGCAGAGGCAATTGTCACTTACTGTGCAGGATGTCTACAGACCCTTGCAATAGGAGGGGTAGGGCTGCCGTTTTTGCAGATGCCAATGTATCACCTTATCGAACTGATACAACTTGCAATCGGAGAACAACCGCAGAGATTATACAAAAAGCGGGCACGCCAGATGTTTACCGGCATTTTGCGGCATCAGGTGCCAGCCATGTTGTCTTCAAAAAGATTTTATTCTGAAGAAATAAAATAGGTGTTTTTATGGAAATGGAAAACCTACGGTCTGTTTTGGACTGGGATAATTGCAAGGAATGCGGAGAATGCCTGGTAAACTGCAGGTACATGAATCTTTCCAGGCAAGATGCCATTGACGAGATAAAAAAGATAAATAAAAGAGATCTTGCATCATCGAAAGTTCTGAAAAAATGCATAAGCTGCTATGCGTGTGATGCGTTTTGTCCTAATGGCGCTCATCCTTACGAGAGAATCCATTATAACTGGGATTATAGGTATAAAATAAAGGGGCTTCCCATGAGAGCCAGCTATCTCATGCCGAGCAGACAGCCTAATTTTCGCGAGAACCTGCCTTTTTCGCCAAAAGAAAAGGCCTTGCACAAAAAATGGGCATCTGATGTGCCGCCGGCAAAGGTGGTGTTATATCCCGGATGCAATCTTTTGAGCATGCCCCGCCTTGCTGAAGGTGCGATTTTTGAAAGGCTTCCGGTATGGGGGCGATGGGATCTGTGCTGCGGAGAGATGTATTTTCGCATGGGGCTCCTTGAGCCTACTGCGAGGATAGCTGAAAAGTTGACTGAATTTTATAAGGATAAGAATCTCGATGAGATGGTTTTTATCTGTCCTGCAGGATACAATATGTTTACAAATGTGCTCCCAAAACAGTTTGGTGCAAAATTCCCATTTAAAACCACATTTTTCACTGACTGGTTTTTGAATGAGCTAGACAAAGGCACTTTTACGATAAAACACAAGCTCAACAAGAGCGTGGTTATGCACGATTCCTGTCATGCCCGTGTGCTTGGTGATGAGTTTATGGATAAGCAGCGTATCTTGCTTAAGCAATTGGGAGTCACGATTCATGAAACCCCAAAGAATAAAAAACATGGCTTGTGCTGCGGTGTTGCTGCAGGGACGAATAGATATAGCGTATTTGATCTCAGCATCGCAGGAATAAAGGAGATCTTTACGCTCGATAGAGCCAGCGGGGATGATATTGTGGCTTATTGCACAGGATGTCTGCTCACTCTAAGTTGTTTCAGGCTCTTGAATCCTTTTGGCAAACGGTTAGTGCATCCTCTTGAATATGTAAGGGAGGCTATTGGCGAAAAGGTGACAAGGACGAATCAGAAAAAGGCATTTTGGGCTTTGTTGGGTATAATGACGCACGCGCTCCCTGCATATCTCAACCCAAAAAGGTTTTATGTGTAGAATAAAATATTGTCTCATTGACTTAATATTTATCCATATAGTAAGTATCAATCCATGAGGAGGGATACATGGGCGTAACCTACAAAGAATCTGGTGTTGATATTGATACAGGCAATCGTTTCATTGATGAGATAAAACCTATTATTAAATCCACACTTGGCCCTGAGGTTATCGGGGGTATAGGTGGATTTGCAGGACTTTTCAAATTCAATGCAGCTGCATACAAGGATCCGATCCTACTTTCATCCACCGATGGAGTGGGAACAAAACTGAAGGTTGCCATTATGGCGAACCATCATGAAGGTGTCGGTATAGATCTTGTTGCTATGGTGGTGAATGACATTATTGTCCAGGGAGCTCAGCCATTATTTTTTCTGGATTATTTTGCAACAGGAAAGCTCAGGCTGGAAAGAGATAAGACCATTATCACAAGCATTGCGAACGGGTGCAAAGAAGCAGGGTGCTCTTTGATTGGCGGTGAAACCGCAGAGATGCCGGGTTTTTATGGGCAAGATGAATATGACCTGGCGGGTTTTGGCGTGGGCGTGGTAGAGGGCGAGGCCCTCATCAATGGGTCCAGGATCGTAAAAGATGATGTGATCATCGGCTTGAAATCTTCTGGTGTCCACAGCAATGGATTTTCCCTGGTGAGAAAGGTCTTTTTTGATATTGCAGGACTCAAGGTGGATTCATATGTGGAAGAATTTGGGAAACCTTTGGCTGAAGAACTTCTGACGCCTACCCGTATTTATGTGAAACCCATGCTTAATCTTGCAAAAGGCTTTACAATCAAAGGCGTTGTGCATGTGACTGGCGGCGGCTTTATTGATAATATACCGAGGATTCTTCCTGAAAATACCTGTGCTGTGATTGACAGGGAATCCTGGGCAGTGCCTCCCGTGTTCAGGCTTATGCAGAAGATCGCCAAAATTGATGAGACAGAAATGTTCAGGACATTCAATATGGGAATAGGTCTTATTATTGTTGTTTCGGCAAAGGATGCAGATGAGGTTTTAACACGCCTAAAAGGATTGGGTGAGCTTGGAATAATTATTGGTCATATCGAGCAGCGCACCTCAGAAAAAACGCCTGTTATCCTCA
>JAGVNP010000117.1 GCA_020053185.1 Deltaproteobacteria bacterium
AGGTGAGTCTGTTTCCATATGGCCAGTCAGATGCATACAAAACCTTGTCCGGACCAAATGTTTTGATGAGCTTTCGTATGGTAGACGGCGACTGGAAGGAAACATCAACCCATACGTTTTTATATTTGCTGAGCATCGAGATCACGTCTTCAACCTCATATAAGCCTGAATGGCCTGCAATGAAATTCACTTTTGGAAATGATCTTACAAGCTCTTCTGCATACTGTATCTCGCCATACGAAGGGTTTTCTTTTGTTTTTTCATCACCAAGATAATATGAAGATATTCCGCAGTGAAACAGGATCGGGAGCTTGAAGGATGCAAATGATTCCACTGCCTCAAACGTCTCTCTGCTGTTCAGAGGAATATTCTGGATAACGGGATGGAGTTTTAAACCCTTTGCGCCTGCTGCAACATCTGATGCAAGGGATGATGGAATATCATACTTTCTTGTGTAATCTATGCCGGTAAAGCTCATTATGCCGGTATCTTTTTCAGATGCCGACTTGAGATCAGAGAAGCTTACATAAGGAGGAATCGGCATGCAGAGACTGTGGCTGACTCCTGCCTCATCCATTGATTTTCTGAAATTCTCACGCGTGGCAGTAAAATTGCGCTCCCGCTCCGCAATGGTGACCCATTTTGAAAAGAGCTGGTAGAGAAAACCATCCAAACCGTAGTTTCTGTGAAGGCCTGCCTCGGATATGGATACCGGATCAAAGATCCTTTTCTTTTTGATACCTGTCTTCTCAATTAACGCTCCTCCTTCAAAATTCAGGATGTCGCCAAGATGTGTGTGTGCGTCAATTATTGTATGCATTGAATCCTCCTATTAAAATAACCTACTCTAACATGCCCTCTTATCCATGCGGGAAGGTTGAGTTGTCAAGAACCAATCAGACTTCATTATAGAATATGATGCGTGTTTCTGATACCATGATACTATTGTATTCAAAAGAGGTGGTCTATGGAAAACGAGACAGCAGCAAAAAACACTTTACTTGAATTCTGGGATTACATTGACCATGGTCTCGTATTAACTGATGCCAGCCTTAACATAATCGCAGCAAACAAATTTGCATCTAAACTTTCTAAAAAATCAAAACTCAGCAATAAAGAAACTCTGGTCTCCCTTTTCCCCTCGATCAAAGAATGTGTTAAGCCTGAAATGTTCAATAAGGACTTTATTACAGGCGATCTGGTACTAGCAGATCCTTCACGTTCCCTGGAAATACGTTGGGTGTCGCTGGGGGAAAACAAACTCTTTATTATAAAAGAGACCCATGAAAAAAATTCTTTGCCAGCAAAAAACCTCTCAGAACCCAATTCTTCTAAAATAACCCTGGATAGCAGACCAGGCGAAGGGATGGATGCACTTATTTCGACTGACACGAAAGGTGTTATAAAAAAATGGGACGCAAAGGCAGAATCGATCTTCGGATATACGTCTTCTGAAATGATCGGACAAACTATAGGAGTTATCTTTGATGATCCAAAAGAAGGAAAAGAGATTTATCGCATGGTAAACGCCTATGGGCACCCGGACAAACGCATTGTCAGGATGAAAAATAAGAAAAATCAAAAGCTGGATACCGTATGCTCTTTAAAAATTTCCGAAGAAGATGGGAAAAAGAATATAATACTTAATGTCAAAGATCTCGCCGAGATCCTGCGTCAATTTGATGAAATAATGCTCCTTGGGAGCTACCTTGAAACGCTTATAGAGGAAGCACCGGTAGGGATAATGATCGTTGATAACAACGAGCAGATAATCCGCTTCAACAAAAAACAGGAGAAGAACTCACAAATAAAAAGAGAAGACGTGCTAGGTCACTCCCTATCTTCAGTGTTTGCAAAAACATTTGCAGATGAAAAAACCCGCAGCGTATATGAGACACTCAAAAACAGCAAAACAAAACAGGCATCCCTTTTGTTAGACCATTACACCCCTCAATACTATGATGAAGAAATGGCCTTTCGAATCCAGGCATGCAACCTCGGAGAAGGAATGGGGTATGCCATATTTTGTGAGATAGAAGGTGAACTTTACAACGCAAAGCGTAGCGCTGAAGAGACCGGAAAAGAGCTTAGACTCTCTCAAAAATATCTTTCGGCCCTGCTCGATGCATCACCCAATATCGTGATCTCTGTAGACAACAAGCACAGAATCCTAAGTTTCAACAAAACAGCAGAGATGTTGCTGGGTATTCCGGGAGAAGATATTTACGGGATCGAGGTTGACAGATTTTTTCCAGACGATGAGCAGGACAAATTGAAACATGCCATATCTTCTCCCTCGCTGTGGTATGACACAGTATCCATGTTAAGGGCAGATTCGTCAAATTTTCTCACAGAACTTTACAGCACCAAGATCACCGACGATGAAAGCGGAAAAGAGATGGCCACCCTCTTAATCGGGAAAGATATGGAAGAGACAAATCAACTCAGGCAAAGCCTGATACAATCCCAGAAGATGAGTTTTTTAGGTGAGATCATAGGGGGTATTGCTCATCAGATCAATAACCCTCTGGTCGGTGTTATTAACATTGCAGATATATTGCTTCAAAAGACCGATAAGGAAAGCGAGCTATACAACTACGTCCGGATGATCTGGGATGCAGGAAACGACTGTAAAGACATTGTCTCAAGAATGCTGCGGTTCTCAAGAAAAAGCGACAAGATCAACTATGTGTACGTAAACATGATCGATGTATTAAACGCAAGCCTTGCAATCGTAGCAAGGCAAAGTTTGTTCAGAGATATAAAGATCAAAAAGGAATTCGGATCAGTTCCCCTTATACATGGAGATCTGATCTTGCTGCAGCAGGCAATGATAAATGTTCTCTGGAATGCAGCACAGGCGAGTAGCGATAACGGTGAAATAGAAATCGGATGTTCGTCTGCAGACAGATCTTCCCGCGAAGTTATGGTAACGATAAAAGATCATGGAAAAGGAATCCCGGAAAAAGATCTGCCAAAAATCTTCGAACCATTCTTCACAACAAAAAAAACCGGTAAAGGAACCGGCTTAGGACTCTCTCTTTCATACTGGATTATCAAGGATCACCGGGGAAGGATTGAAGTTGAAAGCACGGAAGGTAAGGGATCAACGTTCAAGATACTCTTGCCAACAGTAAAATAAAGTTTAGGTGGGACTTATGAATAAAGAGGCAAAAATCCTTGTCGTTGATGACGAAGGTTACGCAAGGCAATACTTTAATTCCATCCTTACCGATGAAGGGTATCGCGTAACGCTTGCAAAGAGCGGAAAAGAAGCCGTTAACCTATGGTCAAAAAATTCTTTTGACCTCATTATTATGGATATCAGGATGCCCGATATCAGTGGCGTCGAGGTACTTAAAAATATACGTGAGACTGATAAAGATACAATGGTGATCATGATCTCTGCATATGGAGATATGGATAGCGTAATTGAGACAATGCGGCTAGGAGCAAATGATTTTTTTCCAAAACCTTTTTCGAGTATTGAAAAGATAAAAATCGACATACAAAACTGCCTGGAAAGAAGAAAGCTTATCAGGGAAAACTACCAATTACGCCAACAGGTAAAAGGCAGTAAGGATCTCGGAAAAATTGTTTACAAAAGCAAGGCCATGGCACATGTAATGGATCTGGCATCCCGGGCAAGCGAACTCGACAGTCCCGTGCTCATCGAAGGAGAAACAGGCACAGGTAAGGAGCTTGTTGCGCGATATATCCATGAAATGAGTAGTAGGAAAAACCTCCCCTTCTTTGCCGTGAATTGCGGCTCTCTCTCGGAAAATCTTCTCGAGCCAACCTTATTCGGCCACGAAAAAGGCGCGTTTACCGGAGCAATAAAGAGCACAAAAGGGTATTTTGAGGCCTCCATGGGAGGCACTGTTTTTCTGGACGAGATCAGTGAAACATCTCCTTCATTCCAGGTAAAACTGCTAAGAGTGATCCAGGAATCCGAGATACGACGCGTGGGCAGCAATAAAACCACCAGAGTCGATTTTCGGCTCATATCGGCTACCAATAAAGATCTGGCTAGTCTCGTTAAAAAAGAGGTGTTTAGAAAAGATCTTTTTTATCGGATGAATGTGATAAAAATCTCAGTTCCTCCTTTACGAGAACGGCCGGAAGATATCTCTATATTGCTTAACTACTTCATGGATTGTGCATGTAAACGTCTCGGGTTAAAACCAAAAACATTCTCGAAAGAAGCAATCGCGGTATTAAAGACAATGCCATGGGACGGCAATGTACGGGAAGTTCAAAATATGGTGGAGCGAATTGTCGCATTATCTCCAGGCGATTTCATCGGAATAGATTTTCTTCCTCCAGAATACCAATCGCTCAGCGAGAAAGTTTCCTCTCTCGAGAGTTCGTTACGGTATGTTACTGCAAAAGATATTTTCGAGCATGCATATCTCAAAAAACTGCTCTCCTATGCACGATATGATCTCGAAAAAGCGTCTTCAGTTTCAGGGCTTGAGTTGTCAACACTTTACAGAAAAAAGAATCGGTATCTCAACTGAATTTGCAAAAACGCAAATAGGCTCTTTTTTGCAAAAAACCTCCAAAACAAGCCTGAATACATGGTTTGAGAGAAAAATAGTTTTGCATTTATGCAAATAAAAATAAAAAATCACCTTTCATAAAAAATCCTTTTTCTTACAAAGCAAGTACTACTCTGACCTTTTCGTAATTATCCCATGTTTGGCACGCCATTTGCTGCTCTATAAATGAATATAGTTTTTTATTTATTGGGAGGTCTCATAGCGACCAGATGTTTTGGAAATAAATAGTTCCCTGCAAAGAAAAACCATAGAGGAGGAAAACCATGCCCAAAGATTTTGTTCAAGGATTGATTTCTGATGAGATAGAGCTGAAGTATGAGCAGATTCCTGATGTGACAATTGTTACTTTCGAGAATGGGGAGTACGCTGATGAACCGATCACATATGCAGACCTTTTTCTGAACACCTGCAGGCTCGCCAAGGCGCTTACCCACTCAGGCATTGGGAAGGGAGATAAATTCAGCCTGGTAATGCGAAATCACCCTGAATTCCTTTATGCGCTGGGAGCAGCATCTCTTCTAGGCGCCACCATAGTGCCCATTGATCCGCGATCAAAAGGGAGCAAGCTGAGCTATCAGATCAACGACTCGGGATCAAAAGGCGTGATCTTTACCAGCGAGTTCATGGATGACATGAAAGGCATTATTCATGAATTTCCGAATCTCAAGGTTATTGGCGTGGTATACAAAGACGGGTACGATGTCCCCTATTCAGATAAATATCCAAGTATCAATGAAATACTCGGTGGTCCGGAAGTTGCCCCACCTGATAACAGGAACAGGGATTTAAAAGCTCCGCTGGAGATTATCTATACATCAGGCACAACAGGTGATCCCAAAGGTGTGACCATCAAAGGGGATCGGCTGCCCATGTTCAAGCTTCTCGCACAGATGGTATGGCAATATACCGAAAATGATAAGCTCTACACCGGACTTTCCCTTACACATGGTAATGCACAGGCAGTTACATTAGTCCCCTCGCTCACACTGAACATCCCTTCTGTAATAAGCCGCAAGTTCACAAAGAGCAGGATCTGGGACATTTGCAGAAAACACGGATGTACCACGTTTTCCCTCCTGGGCGGCATGATGATGGGGATTTACAGTGAGCCGAAGAAAGCCAATGACGGAGATAATCCAGTAAGAAAAGTTATCAGCGCAGGAACTCCGATCCCCATATGGAAAGATTTCGAAGAAAGATTCAATGTGAAAATCCATGAGTGGTACGGCGCTGTAGAGGGCGGTTTTGCCCATAACTCCCCGGGAGAAGGGCCTATCGGTTCTTTCGGAAAACCACTGCCAGGTGTGCTTGAAATGAAAGTGGTACGTGAAGATGATACAGAATGTGAACCAGGAGAAATCGGCGAACTCATTTTCCGGCCAACGCAGGGCAAAGCTGAAGTCGAATATCACGGCAAAAAAGAAGCTTCAGAGCAAAAGACAAGAGGAGGCGTGCTCAGATCAGGCGACATGTGCCATATGGACAAAGATGGATGGTTTTACTTTGACTTCAGAAAAGGAGGGGGCTTAAGGCGACAGGGCGATTTCATTCAACCGGAGTATATTGAAAAGGTTCTCGCAGAGCAGCCTGAAATAACAGATGTGTGTGTATATGGAATCCCGGCAGAAACAGGTGCACCAGGAGAAAGCGACATTGTCGCTGCCATTGTTCCATCCGAAGGAAAAAAGCTCGATCCAAAAAAAGTTTTTATAGTCCTTTCTAAAAACCTGGATAACAACGCCATACCATCCTATCTCCAGTTGGTATCAGAAATACCCAAGACTGCTTCAGAAAAAAATCTGGACAGACTCTTAAGAGACGAATTCCGGAAAGATGCTCTCAATGTAGTCAAATATTCTGACTTCAGATGAGGGGTTTTTCCTGCAGCATAAAAAAAGTTTCTGATTTTTTAAAAAGGAGGAAAAAATGAATTTTAATAAAAATGCATTAAAGGTGTTTTTTGTCTCACTGATGGTATTCTTATCAGTTGGTGCAATGCGGGTAGAAGCACAGGATGTTCTTGCGAAGAAAACCATAACCCGCTGGGTAGATCCGGTAATCGTAAAAGGATCTTTCGTAAAAGATCTTACTGGCGTGCCACTTGCAAATATGAGATTATATTCCTTTAAAAATGGCACTTTTGAACCGATCAGATATCAGATCGATGAGATGACAAAAGAAGGAGGGGACTGGATTTTTCCTGACGGGCCTCTTGCAACTGCTGAGCTAAGTAATGGCAAGTTTGACTCATTTGATATGTTGCTTTTTATGGCAAAGGATACAGGAGATAAAGTCTCAACGGAGGCATGGGTGCCGGGTTACACAAAAGGCATAGAGATTGAGATAATTGATCCTATCAACGGAGAAAAAGGATGGGCCTATCTTCTTTATTTTGCTTCGAATCCTCCAAAAAAATCATCCGAACCAGACTATGTTACGTATAGTTATGCAAATGAATACGTGGAAACAAACTTTTACAGATATTCATACATCATTACTGATGATGGATTTCACACCACCTATTACAAAGAATTCTATGCCAAGGAGGCTGCCGGCGGGAATGGTCAGAACTTTGTTGATCGTTTAAAGATCCGGCCGACATTCAAGATGCTTTTTGGCGGAATTACCCTTAAATTCAACGAAGAGCTTCTTAAAAGCACGGTCATCGGCTTTAAAGAAGGTCCGATCAGGTTAAACAGACGCCTTGAGCACTGCGCTGTTATACCAGGCCTTGGAATAAAGGCCATCCGTGCGGTAACAGATATCATGTTTTATCCTTATACTGCCACCTGCCCGATAATGTTCAATATTCCTATCAAGCTCAATACTGTTTTCACATCGGTCATTATACGTGCCGGTACAGACTACAGCCCTGCAGTGATAGGAGGCCATACCTACAGCTCTACCAATCCTCAGGGGTTTTTAGTGGATGGAAAAATGAATGACGGCGAGCTTAACTTTAATCCAGAGCCTGATAAATGGAGATTTCTCACAGGAGAATTCGGAACTTTCATGACAAGAAATCTGTTCACTGCTGAGACACTGAAGACTCTATCACTTTCTATGGGAATCATCGACGATACATCGAAACCAGATCCTCCTGAGGCATATCCGGGATGCATCGGATATATCTGGCAGAATTGGGATGCAACCAAAGTGAACAGAGGACCATTAAATTTCTTTTTAGAGTTTTATACTATCCCTAATTACAAACCTGGCGCTGAAGACGCCTTTACAAATTATATGGATGAGCCCCTGAAGATCAGAGTGAATGGCCATGAAGAAAAGAGCAATGCGCTGTTGATCCCTCAGGTGTGCGAACAGCA
>JAGVNP010000041.1 GCA_020053185.1 Deltaproteobacteria bacterium
AGCGAGAGTTCAACTATGTACCTGAAGAGGGCATGCAAAAGCTGAGTGAAGTTTTTGGTGTGCCTGAGAGCAGGGTTTATGCCATGGGCACATTTTACAAGACTCTCTCTCTTGTACCGCGCGGCAGACATACGATCAAAGTCTGTTCAGGCACAGCATGTCATCTTAAGGGTGCAGGTTTGATCCTTGAAGCACTCGAACGCGAGCTTAAAGTAAAGCGTGGAAATACCACGGAAGATATGCGGTTCACTATCGAGACAGTAAACTGCGTGGGTGCATGCGCAATGGCTCCTGTAGTGGTGATTGATGAAGACTATCATGGCCATGTGAGCCCATCTGCTGTTGCTGATGTGCTGAAAAACTATGAATAAAAGGATGAGACAAATGGGACTCATAACCTCAAAGGAAAATTTGGAAAAATACAGAGAGCAGATAAAGGCATCAGAGAAAAAAGACATCCCTTCTGTTCTTATCTGCTTTGGTACAGGCTGCCATGCAAACGGTGCGGATGAAGTTGCAGAAGAATTCAAAAAGGCGATTTCAGCAAGCGGCCTGAAAATAAACGTAAATATCGGGTTCAAGACCACAGGGTGTCACGGATATTGCGAGAACGGCCCGCTTGTTGCCTTAAAGCCAAAGGATATCCTTTATCTCAAGGTAAAGCCCAAAGATGTGGCAGAGATAGTTGAAAAATCGATCAAAGGCGATGAACTGGTAGAAAGGCTTCTCTATAAAGACATCAATACAAAGCAGATCATTGCAAAATACCAGGAGATCCCGTTCTACAAATATCAGAAGAGAATTGCCTTGCGGAATATCGGCGATGTCGATCCTACATCTATTGATGATTATATCCTGAAGGATGGATATGCAGGCCTTGCAAAGGCACTTAGCATGAAGCCTGAAGATATTATAAAAGAGGTAGACCTGTCCGGGCTTCGCGGACGCGGCGGCGGCGGATTCCCTGCAGGAAAGAAATGGAAATCATGCAGAGATGTAGAAAGCGATGTGCGCTATGTGATCTGCAACGGCGACGAGGGTGACCCCGGTGCATTCATGGACCGCTCAACAATGGAAGGCGATCCTCATTCGATTATCGAGGGTATGATAATAGGAGCCTGTGCAGTGGGAGCTCATCAGGGCTATATCTATGTGAGGGATGAATATCCACTTGCAATCAAGAACCTGCAGATCGCAATAGATGCTGCACGTGAAAAGGGTTTCTTGGGAAAGAACATTTTGGGATCAAAATTTGATTTCGATATAAAGATCAGCCGCGGCGGCGGTGCATTTGTGTGCGGAGAATCTTCAGCTCTCATGCGTTCAGTGGAAGGCAAAGTAGGGGAGCCGCGGGCAAAATACATACGCTCGGTTGAAAAAGGACTTTATGACAAACCAACAGTGCTCAATAACGTAGAGACATGGGCAAATGTGCCTGTGATAATAAAGAACGGCGCAAAGTGGTACAGCGAGTTTGGCACCAAAGGATCAAAAGGCACGAAAGTTTTCTCCCTTGTGGGCAAGGTGAATAATACCGGCCTTGTAGAGGTGCCAATGGGCATCACATTGCGGAAACTCATCTTTGATATTGGCGGTGGCATACTCAAAGGCAAAAAATTCAAGGCAGTGCAGACAGGAGGACCTTCCGGCGGATGTATTCCTGATTCGCTCCTTGATCTCCAGGTTGACTTTGACAATCTTACTAAAGCAGGCTCAATGATGGGCTCTGGCGGCATGATCGTGATGGATGAGAACACCTGCATGGTGGATGTGGCAAAATATTTTATTACGTTCCTGGTCGAGGAATCATGCGGCAAATGTACGCCGTGCAGGGACGGTCTCAGGCGTATGCAGGATATCCTCATGGGTATTACCGAGGGCGAGGGCAAAGAAGGTGATGTTGCTCTCCTTGAAGAGCTGTGCGAGACCCTGACCTGGGGAGCGCTCTGCGGTCTGGGTACTTCCGCGGCAAACCCTGTGCTTTCCACCCTCAAGTATTTTAAAGATGAGTATCAGGCGCACATAGTACACAAGAAATGTCCTGCTGGCGTGTGCAAACATCTGATCACGTACAGGATCGATGAGGCTAAATGTACCGGATGCACAGTGTGTGCAAAGAAGTGTCCGCAGAAATGTATTACCGGCGAGAGAAAGAAGGCGCATGTGATAGATACAGCAAAATGCATCAAGTGCGGCGTGTGCAGAGATGTATGCAAATTTGATGCAGTATGCGTAGACTAGAAGGAAAAGATATGGAAAAAGTCAAATTTTCTATAGACGGCAAAACAATTGAGGGCGTACGGGATCAGAGCATAATGGAGATTGCCAGAGATAGTGGCATCACCATTCCAGGTCTCTGTTATCATCCGGAGGTAAAGAGCAGTGGCGGGTCATGCAGACTGTGCCTGGTCGAAGTGCATCAGGCAGGCAGAATGCGTGTGGTCACTGCATGCAACTATCCTGTGAGGGAAACAATTGAGGTAAAGCAGGAAACCCCTCTTATAAAACGCTTGAGAAAAACAATCCTTGAGCTGCTGCTTGCGAGGGTGCCTGATTCTGATGTGATAAAAGAGCTTGCTCTAGAAGCAGGCATTACAGAGACGCGGTTCAAAAAAGATGAAGGCGACGATAATCGTTACAAGTGTATTGCATGCCAGCTCTGTACGCAGGTGTGCGAAGAGGTTGTAGGCGTTTCAGCTATCTCAATGCTGAGCCGTGGACCTGACAAGACGCCGGGAACTCCGTATAAAAAGGCAAGCGCAACATGCATCGGATGCGGCGCATGTGTGTATGTGTGTCCCACAAATGCGATCACCATGAAAGATAGCACAGGCATAAGAAAGATTTGGGGCAGGGAATTCACCATGCATGCATGCAGCGCGTGCGGCAACCACTTTATCCCGGATGCCCAGATCGATTTCATCGTAAAGACCACAGGCAAAGAACGCACATTCTTTGATAAGTGTCCTGATTGTAGGTAGCTTAACTGGGGAGCTGGATAAAGGGTTATATTGGTTCTATTAGTTTTATTGGTTGAATTGGTTTTTTGTTAAGCTGTTTTTTATACGAACCAATATAACCAATGGAACAAATAAGACCAATTAAACGCTTTGCTGCTTTTCCCTTGATTTTACACAAGAAATCTGTTATTAAACATTCATCTGCTGGTTTTTCTCCACACCATGAATCACTTCTTTGACTGAATAACTTTGTAGAAAAGGTTTTTTTAAGGAGGTGCTTTGATGTGTGATGTTGCAGGTCAAAAAAAGCTCATAGGAAAAGTCACCCACTATTTCAGCAAGATCAGTGTTGCAGGCATTGAACTTTCTGGTACACTCAAAGTTGGAGATGTTATTTCTATCGAAGGAGCAACCACCACTTTTGAGGAGACGATTGAGTCAATGCAGGTTGATAACAAAAATGTAACCGAGGCAAAGGCAGGCGATCTTATCGGCATAAAGGTCAAGGACAAAACCAGAGAAGGCGATAAGGTGTTTTTGAAGGGATAGACTAAGCCGTCAGCTTTCAGCGGTCAGGGATCAGCTCCTTTGCAGTTTTGAATTTTGAGTTGAGGGGAAATGGGATGTGTCTCTATTTTTTAACTTTTGCTGAAGGGCGACGTGAAAAACGCTGGCTCTTTTTCCACGCTCTTCAGCTTTTCATTAGCTTCAAAAACGGGTAGATCACATGGACCAGAGTTCGCTTAACGATGCGATTCAGTTTTTGATGGAAGGTAATGAGGCAGAGGCGGCAAGACTCCTGCGTGCCTGCGTTTTGGAGAATTTTGAAGCCATTGATAGTTGGAGGGACGGTGCTCGGCAGCTTGATGGCATTCTGCTTGAAGTGGCATGTCCCAGGGCGATTTACGAAATCCTTGTTGATGATGACGACCCACGTACCAAGAGCGTCGTAAATGCGTTCAAGGCGATCTTTCCTTCAGACTTGTATTTGAAAAGGTTTACGGTGAGGGCTGCTCCCACCCGGACACCCGTCAAGAAGAAGCCGGACGGCGTTCTCACGGACGCAGAGATGAAGGATCTAATCGCAGCCATAGAAACCCAAAAGGCCTCCATGATTGCTGTTGCCACTGGAGGGCCGCGAATAAATGATGTCAATCAGGAATACGAAACAAGGCGACAGAAAATTAAACGTGCTCTTGACAAGCTGTCCGCTGCGGACCCTAACCCCTACGCTGAACTCTGGTCGTGGTATGGAAAATGGAGTGACGGCAGCCTCCCCACTTATCAATCCCGTCGGCGGTACATCGCTGATCTGTACCAGCCGCTCCTAGACGCTCTCAGGCTTGGCACTAGAGTAACCACGGTCCAGCCTTCTGACCCTACCGGCTGGGCGCGTGTGGATCGAAGTGTAGAGAAGATCATCAGAACATTGGAAACAGCCAAAAATGAAGAGGATTTCCAGGCGGTGGCACTTATCTGTAGGGAAGCAATTATCTCGCTCGCACAGGCAGTCTACGACCCAGAGAAGCATAAATCCTTTGATGGAGTCAAACCCAGTCCAACCGATGCAAAACGTATGTTGGAGATCTTCATCGCAGAAACCCTTAAGGGAGATTCACATGATTATCAGAGGAAATTTGCTAAGGCCGCTTTCGACTTGGCGGTGAACCTTCAACATCGCAGAACCGCTGTATTCCGAGATGCAGCTCTGTGCGCAGAGGCCACTCGCTCAGTCATTAATGTAATTGCAGTAATTTCAGGACAACGCGACCCAGACACGTAGAGAAGCCAAGAACTTGATGGGGCCGACTCCTTACAGCCGTGGTTGACCCTGAACGTTGGCCGATCATTGAAAAATAGGGACACATTGTGCCCCTTCAATTCAAGACTAAAAATTCAAAATTCAAAACTACAACAAACCACTAACCACTGACAACTAACACGGAAAATAAAGGCTGCTTGAACTATGAAGCACCTTTTGATAAAATCCAATGGGTAAAGCTATGAAATACAAAAGAGCCGGTAAGGTTAATCTAAGTCTTTTTAAAGAGAAGTCAGATCTGCCACAGAACGAGAAAGCAGGTATTTCTGTCAGGGATTATGTTGACAGGTTAATAAAGACGCATGAGCAGAGGATTTACCCTAAAGGCATAATTGATCTCACGGATGAGCAGAGAAACCTATACGAGGTTATCGAAAGTGTTGTAAGAAAAACCAATAGCAATATTGTTTTCAGGGTTGATATTCTCAGTACATATACAAAGAGATTTGGGTCTGCCTTGAAGTTATTGCCAACAGATTTCTGTTATAATTTAGTGAATCAGGGACCTGATTTTGAGACTAAGTTCTTGCTAGCAAAAGGAGTCGGTGAATTTGAGTTCGTTGGTTTCGATTGGCAATCAGACGATGCTCACGATATAAAATGGATACCCAGAGGCAGGTATGTGCCAGAGGAGTTAAAAGGAAAAACATTTAAAGTAGGCACATACCGTGATGGTAGATATGTCTGGGATTTTTCCGAGCTGGAACAGTTTCTCTAATAAATAGCAGAAGATAGGAGCTCTTTGTACAGTCAGTATTTGTCATCGCGAGGAGCGTAAGCGACGTGGCGATCTGACTGTGAAACAGTCATCCTGAGGGCAATGCCCGAAGGATCTTAATAAGATTCTTCGCCTTTCGGGCTCAGAATGACACTTCGTGTCAGATTGCTTCGCTTTGCTCGCAATGACAGATGGCAGAAAATCAATCTTTGAACGCAACTGGTACTAGAACGTTCTTTCAAAAAGTCCGGCAATTGCTTTCTTACCGTTCTCTTCCAGAAAGCGCGTTCCTGTTCCTGTAAAATGAATATGACTGATGACAGGCTCTGCGCCTTTTTTGCACTCAAGCCAGTCCAGATTTTTCCAGTTAAACCATGAATCTCGTTTCTGATCGAATACATACAATGGCTTGTTGCAGAGTTTTGCGAACTCAGCACCCCAGCCTGTTCCACCCTTTACGGTCTTGTCCTCAAGGATTTCTCCGATTACATAAATTTCCTGGCCATTGTTAATCTGATACCAGATGCTTTGCAGGATTTTGCGGAATGTCGGACTGTTGGTATAACGGCGATTCATCAACCGTGAAACATATTCCAGACTCACATCTCCGAGTTTCAGCTCTTCATGATTCAGGATGCGCAGTCCACGGTTGCGGATGATGTTGTGGCCGTCGAACGTAAAATTCACTTCTTCAATTCCAAGGCGCTCGGCATTAGCCCCGAATTCAGCCTCAGCGCCTTTTAAGCCGCCGCTAAACAGAATACATTCTTCTTTGTTCATGTTTGTTCCTTTCTTAAAAAAACTCAAATTTTTTCTGAATGAAGCATATGCAGCTTCAAACAGATAACCTCATCTCCTAGCGTGTTCAGATTTATTCAAGCAAGGACGTCTTAAGAAGAAAATGAGGAGAGGTCTATAGCTCAATTCAAATGCCCCGTCTACACTAAATTTTTCTTCTTCAAAAAAGCCACTTTTTTCTTACGCCATTCAAGTGAGACCATTTGTCCCGATTAAATATTATGGACGTATCCTTATTCCGTGTATAAAGATGGCCATACAATATTCAATAAGGGAAAAAGATTTTTATGAGTGGGCAGGAACGAAAAAATATCAGGTCTGGTATACGTGTTGCCATTGTTCTCAAAAAAGACCAGCAGACAGGGATATTAACCGAAGGTGTGGTCAAAGATATCCTCACAAAGTCATCATTCCACCCACACGGAATTAAAGTGAGGCTCACTTCAGGACATGTGGGGAGAGTAAAGCAAATTCTTGACTCACCCTAGCTGTAATGTTAGGTATTTGCCTTGCTTTTTAAGGAGCAAGGAGATTTTATGCATGAACTTCCAATAGTAGAGAGCATTCTTAATATTGTTTTAAAACATGCGCAGCAGAACAATGCGAAAAAAGTGGTGAGCATAAGCTTAAAGATCGGAGAGATGAGCGACCTCATTGACGAATGGGTTCAGCGTTATTTTGATTATTTGAGCAAAGGCACCATCGCAGAAGGCGCAAAGCTCAAGATAGAGAAGGTGCCTGTAGTATTAAAATGCGAAGCATGCGGCTCATCGTTTCAGGTTGATATACGAAAAGACGAAAATATAAAGTGCACACAATGCAATGGCGATAAAGTCACCCTTGTTTCAGGCCGTGAGTTTCATATCAGTTCTATGGAGGTTATGTGATGGGAGAGATAAAGGTTATAGAACTTAAAGAAGAAATCCTTTCCGACAACAAGAACTTTGCAGAAGAGTTGAGAACAAGACTGAAAGCAAGCAAGACCTTTATGCTCAATCTCATGGCTTCCCCAGGTGCAGGAAAGACGAGTCTGGTGCTGAACACGATAAGAGAACTTCGCGATGAATTCATGATCGGCGTGATCGAGGGCGATATTGCATCTGTGGTTGATTCGGAAAAAGTAATGAAGGAAGGCATTCCCGTTGTTCAGCTCAAGACCGGAGGGTTTTGCCATCTGGATGCCTATATGATCGATAAGGCATTATCCGAACTGGATGTAAAAAATCTCGATCTTATCATTATAGAAAATGTGGGCAATCTTGTATGTCCTGCCGAGTTTGACACTGGCGCCATAAAGAATGCCATGATCTTAAGCGTGCCGGAAGGCGATGATAAGCCACTGAAATACCCTCTCATGTTTTCCATCTGCGATGTGCTTGTGGTGAATAAAGTAGATTTTCTCGACTACTCGGATTTTGACATGCATGAAATGAAGGAGCGGGTAAAATCTCTGAATCCTGAAATTACGATCATTGATGTATCGTGTAAGACAGGGTTCAATATCGGTAAATGGGCTCAGTGGCTTAAAGACGAGATAGATTTGTTTCAGCAGGAAGACGCACTTAAAGTCTAAGCTGTTCTCCCAGCACCGTATTGTCAATCAATCGTGTAGTCCCTACTTTTACTGCAAGGGCAATTAGCGCTTTATCCTTAATCGTTTTTATTGGAGAGAGATCTTCTGCATCAATGACCTCAACATAATCAATCACACAGCCTTGTACAGAGGCAATCATTTGCGAAATAACATCCTTCAGTTTTAGGGTATCTTTTAATCCATCCTTAAACAGCTCGCGCGCATGCTTAAGTGATTTATTGAGAATGAGCGCTTTTTTTCTTTCTTCAGGGCTAAGATATTTATTCCGCGAACTCATGGCAAGGCCGTCTGATTCTCTAACAATGGGATGACCGACAACCTGCACTTTCATGTTCAGATCCTTTACCATGCGTTTTATGACCAGGAGCTGTTGAAAATCTTTTTCCCCGAATATAGCGAAATCAGGCTCGACAATATTAAACAGCTTTACAACTACGGTTGCCACGCCCCTGAAATGCGTTGGCCGGGATATCCCGCATAGCGTGTTTGTTATGCCTTCCAGATTTATGTATGTCGCATATCCTCTAGGATACATTTCTTTTGCTGTTGGCGCAAAGATGCACTCAACTCCGACAGACTCCGAGCGTTTTTTGTCCCCTTCCATGTCCCTGGGGTATTTATCAAGGTCTTCATTTACCCCGAACTGTGTGGGGTTTACAAAGATGCTGGTGATCGTATGGTCAGCCAGTTTTTTTGCAAGCCGCATAAGGTCAAGGTGGCCTTCATGGAGATATCCCATGGTCGGCACAAAGCCAATGGTTTCTTTCCTGGCTTTGATTGCTGCAACATATTCTTTCATGCCTGCAACAGTATCAATGATCACCATGCCTTTGCCTTTCACTTTTGATGGTTTCGTGAAAAGTCGTCATTCCCGCGGAGGCGGGAATCCAGAGAGCGTACACATATCGGAAAAGACTGGATTCCCATTTTCATGGGAATGACATATAGGGGCCTTTTCCGACTTTTTACGAGTTCGTCACTTTTCACTATTTACTCGTTACTCCTTAAACGAATGTGCCTCATCAGGAAAACGGCCTGATCTTACCTCTTTTGCATAAGTATCGAGCGCTGCCTTTATATCATCAAAGAGATTGGCATATTTTTTTACAAATTTTGGCTTGAATTCTTTGAACATGCCCAAAAGGTCCTGGATAACGAGCACCTGGCCATCGCAATGCTGGCCTGCACCGATCCCGATAGAGGGTATCTTTAAGGCCTTTGTGACCTGCTTTGCCACATCAGTGGGCACGCATTCCAGTACCAGGGCAAATATCCCTGCTTCCTGGAGCGCGAGAGCGTTTTCGAGGAGCAATTTTGCTGCCTGTTTGCCTCTGCCTTGCACCTTGTGGCCGCCGAATGCATGGATAGACTGAGGGGTAAGGCCTAAATGTCCCATGACTGGTATATCAGCTGCAGCGATTGCAGCTACCTGGTGCAATACTCTTTTTCCACCTTCCAGCTTCACAGCCTGGGCGCCTCCTTCCTGTAGAAATCTTCCGGCATTGGAAACTGCCTGTGCAATGCTTGACTGATAGGACATAAAAGGCATGTCTCCCACAACAAGGGAAGCAGGCTCTGCCTTTGTCACGCATTTTGTGTGGTAGATCATCTGATCCATGGTTATGCCCAGAGTGTTTTTACCGCCTGCCATAACAACTCCGGCAGAGTCACCCACCAGGATAATATCGATATCTGATGCATCAATGATGCGGGTCATGGTAAAGTCATAGCTGGTTACCATGGTGATTTTTTCTTTGCCTTTTTTCGCGAGGATATCCAGCACTGTAACGGATTTTTTCATAAATCCTCCTTTTAATTCCGATATCTTAAGTATATCTATCAGGTTGAAAATATTGGTCAAGTATAAATACACCTTGATTTGGGATGGATGATAGAATATATATTTTAGGCAAGAGGACTAAGGAGACGCAAACTTGGAAACATTTGACATACTTGAGCAAAAGATATTGAAATTATTGGATACTATTGATAATCTTGAAGGAGAAAAGAGAAAATTAACGGATAAGATAAAGGAGAAGGAGGAAGAGGCAAGAAGGCTTACAGGAGAAATTGAGGGCCTCTTGGCTGAAAGGGATCAGGCCAAAGTTAAGATTGCAGATCTTATAAAAAGAATAGAAGAGTATTGAGATTGCAGGACACAGTTAAGGTAAAAATTTTAGGGCAAGAGTATGAGGTAAAAGCCAAGGGCGGAGAAGAGTATGTGCAAGCATTGTCAAAATATATTGATAAAAAAGTTTCAGAAGTTCAGAAATCAGGAAGTGCGGTTTCGACAATGGAGTTAGTCGCCCTGGTGATGTTGAATATGGCGGATGAGATAACCCAGATAAACGCAGAAACAGAGAAATTAAAGAAAAAGGCTGATAAGCAGGTTAAGCACCTTATAGAGCTTATCGATAAAAAAGAAAAAACTTAATACTCTTTAACACTGGTCCCTTCAGATAGAAGGCTTATTGTTCGCGACTTGAACATGAG
>JAGVNP010000078.1 GCA_020053185.1 Deltaproteobacteria bacterium
AATCGGATGTAAAGATAAAAGCAAACCATATAAAAAATACATGGAATATCAAAGGAGAGATAAAGGATCTGATGCTTAAGGATATCACTTCGAAGGTATCAGGGAATCTCTCGATCCTGCTTAATGCGAGTATTTCGGAAAAGAAAAAAACCGCCACTATTACCGGCTACATTGAAAATCTCACCATGGCATATCCGGAAAGAAGTGTGACTCTTGATTATCTTAAGATCAATCTCGATGCCAAGGGAGATAAAGATAGTATAAGTATTCATAACCTTGCAATCGAATCCCCGGTTTTGACCATCGGCGGATGGCTTGAGATTGATGGAACAGAAGATTTTAAAAAGACCAAGCTTTCTTTTGATCTCTCATCCAATGAGTTTGATTATAATAAGACAGTAGATTATCTGCCCACCGAGTATTTTCCTAAATGGCTCGCATCTGTATTGCGTGAAAAAGTGAGGGACGGAAAATCACGCTTTACGTCTATACAGTATCAGGGCGGGTTGAAAGATTTAAAGAATGCCAGAGATTTTGCGAAGAACCTTTATGTGGTGGGTGAGATCAATTCGCAAAGTTTCGGGATAGGTTTTACCCCGTACAGGATGAAAGGGATACAAGGATCAATCATATTTGATGGTAAAGATTTGAAGGTTCACAATCTCTCGGGTCATATTGGCAGCTCTTTTATAGAACGAGTGGATGTATGCTTTGTTGACAAGCTTACTCCAGGCCTCAGGGTGAAGATAGACATGGATCTTGACATGGAAGCTGAAGATTTTATCTTGGCATGGCGGGCATGTACTGCACCAAGAAAGGTCAATAAAATGCTTGATCCTATATCGCAGATAAAAGGCGGACGGGTTTCTGGCAATGCAGAGGTGTATTGGGAGAAAAATTCCGGCCAGCCCCTCAAGTTTATGGGAAATGTGCACCTGGACGAATGTTCATTCAACTGGAATAAAACTGTCTGGAGATATCTTACAGGCGACGTGAAATTGTCAGAGTTGGGTTATTTCGGAGATGCTTCATTTAAGGGGATAATGAATGGTGTTCCCCTTACCCTTACAGAGGATATTGATATACGGGAGCCACGTCGCATAGGAGGCACGCTTGCGATTGACGGGTTCAAGATAGATGCTTCAGGTGACGGTGAGAAAAAAGACGTGCTTAAAGGTGTGTATGGCGAGACTTTTTTAATCGTAAGGAATTTACAGGTATTGGGCATGGTATTTGACAAAGCCACTGCAAAAGCAAAACTTAGCGATAATGTGTTACGGTTAAATGATATACATTTAACATGCAAGGGAGGGGGCGGCAAAGGCTCTGCCATAATGAGGCTGGGCGGTGATTCGAATATTGATGTCGTTCTTTCTTTGCGTGATGCAGACATAAAAAAGATATTTCCCACTTTTCCCGGCAGCCTATGGGTTGATGGGACAGTTGATCTCGAGGGAAGGATATGGGGTAATGTTGATTCGCTTAAAGGGGACCTCGGTTTTCTGGCAAAAGACGGCCATATAATGAAGCTTTCGGCGATATCAAAAATATTTACCACACTAAACGTATACAGGATATTTACTACGAAAAAGATAGACGTAAAAGGGAAAGGTTTCTCTTATAATTTTATTGCCTCCACATTTAAGATCAGAGACAATGTAGTTTACTATGATGATTTTCATCTGGACAGCAATTCCATGCAAATGTCTGCAGTCGGAGAATATAACCTTAAAACAAGAGAAATTGATGCTATCGTTGGGGTCCAGCCATTTGAAGCCATAGACAAGACCATCAGTATTTTGCCTCTTCCGGGAAGAAAGACAGAGTCTGATAATGAAAAAGCAATGGTAATAGACCTGAAAATGAAAGGAAGCATTGATGATCCAACTGTCACTGTGGTGCCACTTACCTCTATGTCTGAATCGATACGTGAGGCTATTAGGCGATCGTTGAAGACGCCAAGAGAGTTTCTTATTGAACAAGGGGTAATAAAGAATAAATGGCTTTAGAGCCCATCAGGAAGGTCAGTTTGAATTACTAAAAAATCCCTGCATTTTTTCGATCAGAGGGCCAAGAGATGATTTATTAAGCGCGGATATTGCAATTCCTCCATATCTTTTAGCCAATGTCTCTGCAAGAACAGGTGAGATCAGATCGGCCTTGTTAAATGCCCTTGCCCTGGGTTTTGTGGCAAGACCGAGATCCGTAAGAATTACTTCCACAGATTGAATTTTGTCTTCTATGAATGGATCAGAGAGATCGACAACTTCTACGAGCAGGTCAGCATCATCCAGTTCTTCCAGTGTAGCCATGAATGCAGCTTTAAGTTCTTTTGGCAGTTCCCGTAAAAAGCCCACTGTATCAGTAATGATAACATCGAAGTCTTTTGGAAATCTGAGCCTTTTACTGGAAGGATCAAGTGTGGCAAACGGCATGTTTGCTACAAACACACTGCTTTTTGTCAGAGTATTGAGAAGGGTTGATTTTCCTGAATTTGTATATCCTATTATAGATATTACGGGAATAAACTTCTTTCTTCTTTGATGCCGGGTGACCTCGCGTTTTTTGCGTATCTTTGATATTTCATTCTCCAGTCTGTCTATCCGCTGTCTTGCACGCCTTCTATCGACCTCCAACTTTGTTTCACCGGGCCCACGCGTTCCAATCCCGCCTGCAAGCCGGCTCAAAGAAGGATTGGCCCCAACAAGCCTTGGCATATTGTATTTCAACTGGGCAAGCTCTACCTGAATTTTTCCTTCTTTTGTTTTTGCCCTTTGCGCAAATATATCCAGGATAAGTTGTGTACGGTCAATTACCCTGATGCCTGTAAAATCAGAAATGGCACGGGCTTGCGAAGGGCTGAGTTCATGATAGAATATCAGGAGATTTACATCCATTGAGAATGCATCTATTGCAATTTGAGATAACTTGCCTTTTCCGATAACAAATTTCGGATCTGGTTTTGGTCTTTTCTGAATTACTGTATCCACTATAGAAACATGCGCTGCACGTGCAAGATCCTTAAATTCATCAAAACGAATTTTTGAATCTCCTGATAACTGAGGAAAAGTTCCTATCAAAAATGCTCTGTCTTGGTTTGTTTTTTTCACCTTTTGATGCAGATGTGTTGCTGCCAATTTTTCTTCGAGGTCGCTTATAAAGCCATCAAACGGTAATCGTATCTCATGTGGTGGTACTGGATCTAATATATGCCATATGGACGAAGATGTGTTATCCCTCGGCATAATATGTGCTCCGTATGCGGCTATAGGTTCTCCTGGTTCAGATACAGTGATTGCGTATATGAGATCGAATCTTATCATGGCTAAATCCATAAGGTCTTCATGGGAAAGGGCAAGATTATTGAGATGAGTGTGAATGAATCGCAGCCCTTGCAGTCTGCCAGGATGAGTACGGGTTCTTATTTCTCTTGGCAAAGATATTCCGTCAACATCGCCTGCTATGACATATTCGATCAGGCCATGGCGGTTGATGAGAATCCCTACTTGAATTCCCATCTGACGCGAGAGAAAAGACATTTCTCTGCAAAGATCCTGGGTAATAACAGTATCTGATGGGATTTTTCTTCGGTAAAGTTTCAGGAGAGATTTTATCTCAAAAGCCTTTAGAGTCTTTAGATTGCCGTATACTTTTTGGATGCCTTTATCCTCCTTATCCTTTCTCCAGAAGTGAAGCGTCAATCATGACTTTTGCTTTTGTGTTTACCATTTCAACAAGAATTTTCACTCTGCCTTTATCAGAATTCCATTCGTCGAATATTCCGTAGACATCTTTCAAGGGTCCGGAGCTTACCCTTACCAGATCGCCAGGCTTGAAGTCCACTGGCTTTGCAATGATTCCGGAAGAATCCCCAATGCTTCTCAGCTGGATTATGAATTCTTCATCTATTGGTACTGGAGTATTATTATTTATGAGGATTCTTTTCACTCCTCTGCACCATCGTATCTTGTGCAAATCTTCTTCTATCGGAAGTGCATGTACAAATAAGTAATTGGGGAATAGGGGATATTTTTTCAAAGTTTTTTTTCTGGCGTGAAAAACCCATTTATTCATAAAAGGCTGATACACACCGATCCCTTGCTGGTCAAGGAAGGAGGCTGCGATAGAGTCTTCTTTTGGATTTGTCTGAACTACAAACCATTTTTTCATATTATAATATCTAGCACGTTAAACACTAAGTAGCAAAGACTCCAATTTACCAGTTATGAACGAATGCAGACACTGGTTCAATAATAACCCCTTGCTCTTTTAATCTGGGAATTTCTTTTTTGAGAACCTCTATTGTTGTCGAATGAGGGTGGCAAATGCCAATGACATGCGGATTCTTTTCTCCTAGCCTCACAAGCTTATCCAGTTGTCGGGATATATACGAATATGAATCTGTATTGTCCAAGAAAACATCCCTTGATGCAAACGGGAGATTTTGCTCTTTTGCCACTTCTTCGCACACTGATTTGTTCGTGGTGAGGCTGTCAATATAAAACAAGTTTTTCTGTTTAAGCTCTTGGACGATTATTGTCATAATAGCTTTATCCTGGGTAACCATTGAGCCCATATGATTGTTTACGCCTTTTATGTAAGGTACATTAGAGAGATGGCTTGATAGAAGAGATTTGATTTCCTGAGGAGGCATATTACTATATATTGCTCCTGGCCCAGGATTTTTCCCGTTTTGCCCTTCTAATGGAAGATGAAGAAGGATGTCTTTACCCATTTTATGCAAATACACAGCGCATTCTTTAGAATAAGACATCTCTGGCAGTATGGAAAAAGTGAGGTCAGCATCTATTTTTCCAAGTTCCCGAGCAGCATCCATGTTTTGGCCCATGTCATCTACAATAATTGCTATATGGGAAATTCTTTTGGCAGGTAATTTGATAGGGGAAGGGGGATATTTGAACATGATATGCCATGTGGTATGATCAGTCGAAATATCGATCTCTTCGTTTCCCTTAACTTCTACTGTTGCACCGAGGTTTCTCAGTTTATCAAAGGCATTATCGAGGTCTTTGTTTGAAAATTTATTAGAAGAGGTTACAGTAATATTCTGATCCTCAATTACTATATCTGATTGAC
>JAGVNP010000339.1 GCA_020053185.1 Deltaproteobacteria bacterium
TACCGATGCTTCATGTGAAAGACTGATGTCCTGATAACTGCCTTTTAGCTCAGGGATAGAATGAATCACGCCGCCGTCATTTAAAAGAAGTCCGCTGCATTCCATGTGACCTGTAACGTCAGTAGATACTCCATCAATCATCTGGCGTGACAGCGCAATACCGCCTTCTGATACGATCCTGCTGATAATCTCTCCGCTCGCCCTCTTCCCCTCAAGCATAATTTTCCCACCAGTATCAAAATACGAATCTTTTTTTGAATAGATGACTGAATAGAACTTGGCACTCCCGCCGTCCATTACATGGGCTACAGGGTACATGACTGTCTTTTTCACCTCAGTCATCGCAACATAATTAGAGATAAATCTTGCCTTTTTCCCAACGTTTATTGCGCCTATCGGATATACTTCAACATCGTTTGCCCAGTTGTGAATCATGGTATATCCCAAAGTAGCATTTTCACCCATATATGTTTCTGTTATGCCTACATGGCGGCCCTTAAAGGCATGGCTTGCTGTGGTGCATCCATTTACAATATGAAGTTCCGCATTTGCACCTATTTCTATAATATTATGAATAAGTTGCGTTGTACCCATTGTTCCAAGCATAAATCCTGCCTGTACCGGGGTATCGATTTTTATTCCTGGCTCTACCTTGACATAATATCCCACAGGGAGAGATTGTGATGCCATTTTAGTAAATTCGTTCTTATCCTTGTCGATCAGTTGAAAAAAAAGTTTATCCTGTACATGGGGATATTTTTTTAAGGCATCAGCCAAGGGAAGAATCTCCAAGCCCTTCACTTTGCGGGATGCTTCAAGAATATTATGGTCTAGTACTAAAAAATTACCGCAACTTGCGATACATGAATCATAGCCAACGTCCAAAAGCCGTGTTGTATCTACATTCCCCTGCATAAATCCTCTTTCAGGCATTTTTTGCATTGTTTGTATCCCTTTGCCTTGATCTCTTCAAAAATCTCATTTGGTGAGCCGCAACCCAATATACGGCCATCAATCATCACATATGCAACATCTGCCTGTATATAATCCAGAATAAAACCGGTATGGGTAATAATAATGGCAGAACGTTTTCTCATCGTGATGGGTTTATCTTTTTCAAGCGAGGTCTTTAATGCCTCAGCAATGATTGAGATATTCTCTATATCGACACCCGATTCCGGCTCATCAAGAAGTAAAAGCTCAGGCATCTGCATCATGAGCTGAAGAATCTCAGACCTTTTTCTTTCCCCTCCGGAAAACCCCACATTGATGTCCCGTTCCATATACGTATCCATGTTGAGCATCTTGGAATAACGGTTCATTGACTCTTTATCGTGCCGTATAGTTGATAGAAGTGTCTCCAGCCTTATACCTTTTACTGCCGGTGGATACTGAAATCCGATCCCAATTCCAGATCGTGCCCGTTCATCAATAGGCACATTTTTAATGTCCTTGCCTTTAAAAAAGATCTCGCCCTCTGTTATTTTATACCCTGGAAGCCCCACTATACTGGCCAAAAGGGTGCTTTTCCCAGAGCCATTTGGCCCGAATATAACTGCTGTCTTTCCCTCTTCAAGGGTCAGATTTATTCCTTTTAATATCCCCTTGCCTCCAGAAGAGACTTTTAATCCTTTGATGTCCAATAAAGCCATTTCTTCCTCCGAAAACTTTGAATAGCACACAGCATATTACTTGTCAGCGGAAAATTGAAAGATTTTTGGGAAGGGAAAATTTCCCTTCCCATTACGATATACGATAGCTAGAGAGGCAATTCTTTCAGCCGATATGGATTCACTGTCAGCACAGGACAGGTGGCTTTTTTCACTACCCGCAAGGCAACGCTTCCGAACATGATCATATCAATACCCTTACGGCCATGGGTGCCCATGATAATCAGATCGATACTTTGACGCTCTGCAAATTTCACAATCTCAATACCAGGGTCTCCAACTATAATGTGAGGCGTTACAGGAAGCTCCTTGAGAAATTCTCCTGCAAAATCCCTCATTTTTCTCTCAACCCCGCTCAGCGTTTGTTCCTCTATTTTTTTAATGGTTTCCTCTGGCACATAAAGATTGCCAAGATGCTCTAATTTCACAACCACATGAAGGAGATGTATCTCTGCGTCAAATTTTTTACTCAGATACCGAGTGTATGCTGCAATCACTGCGCCCACTTCAGTAAAATCTGTAGGAAGCAGGATCTTTTTAAACTCTTTCATACCCTTCCCCCCTATCTTTTACTTGCACACTAAAATTATATTCCATGTATCGGTAAATTAAAAAAATTCATTACAGCAAATGCAATAGTCATCCTCGTTTATAATTCAATTTACCTCGGCTCCACCAATGTTCTGCCTTTAATCTTCCCTTGCAATATCTGTTTTATAGCTGCATCTAATCCATCAAGGGTAATGGTAGATACAAGTATTTCCAAGTTGTCAGGCTTCCACTGAGAAGAGAGCTTTTCCCAGATTGCAAGCCGAAGGTTCATCGGACATTGAACCGAATCAACCCCAAGGAGGTTCACGCCTCGTAAGATAAATGGAAACACATTAGTGACAAAATCTGGGCCGCCAACCAGACCGCATGATGCAATGCTCCCCATATATTTTGTTGTCCGGATCACATGCTCCATAGTCTTTCCGCCCACAGCCTCAACCACTCCTGCCCATTGCTCCTTGAGTAACGGTTTTGAAGTCTCTACCTGCGCATCCTCTCTGGAGATAATTTCTTTTGCGCCGATCTGTTTCAAAAATTCATGCTGTTCGCTTTTTCCGGTACTCGCAGTCACGTGAAAGCCGAGTTTTGCCAGGATAGCGACAGCAATACTTCCTACCCCTCCTGTTGCACCGGTTACCAGCACTGGCCCTTTGTCAGGGGACAGCCCATTGTGGATAAGCTGATGCACACAAAGACCGGCAGTAAACCCGGCAGTACCGAATATCATTGACTCTTTCAAGCTCAGTCCTTTTGGCAAAGGAACTACCCAGCCAACAGGAACCCGGCAGTATTGGGCAAACCCCCCATCGGTATTCATACCTAGGTCATAGCCTGTGACGATCACCTCATCTCCTGGTTTGAATTTTGGAGAGGTGCTTTCTGCAACAACGCCAGCCGCATCAATGCCAGGTATATGCGGGAACTTTCTGGTAACCCCAGGGTTACCAACTGCAGACAGACCATCTTTATAATTAAGAGAAGAATATGCCACTTTAATCAGCACATCGCCTTGAGGCAGATCGTTTGCGTTGATCTGTTCAACCTTGCCCACAAATTTTTCATCAACTTTTTTCACCCGATATGCAAGAAATTCCATACCAACTCCTTTCAATTAATGTGAATATTTTCAATCAATATTATTCATCATCCATAAGGACTTTTACTGGGTAACATGTGCATACAAAGCCTGTCAACAATTGTTGACTTTTCGTCTCCACACGCATAGATTGATTTGCGATGAGGGGAAAACTTGAACAGCCAAAAGGCCTGATAGAGCTTATTTCTATAGAGGTTGAGCGGATTGATCTTGAATACTCGGAGTTGTGGCTCAGCTATGAATTCAGCTGTCCTGGCGGTGAGTATAAATCTGCCATGTGCATACCTATCTCAAGTTCAAAAGACATGACAGATAACTTTTTTAAAGAACTGATATATGAGGCTGAACGTGTCTCAGATATTGATGAAAAAAGCAGCAATGCAATCGGCCTTTATGTGTCCAATAAAAGCGAAACAATGCTTCCGGTTAAGAATCTCTGTCAGAGAATAGTTGATATAGCAAGCCTAAGCGCTCCTTTGGATGAAAACAGGGAGTATATCAATTTATGTACCACGGGAACCAATTTTAAAGAGCCCTCAAAGAGCCTTCAGAATAAAGATTTTGAAGAACGATTCAAGCTGTTTATTGGCAGGGCAAAGAAAAAAATGGCTAAGGGTCACTATACCATTGCAGCAGACGACCTGGAAAAGGCAAAAGTGCTGTGTGCAACAAGTACGCACATCTATAAACTCATAGGCATTTGTCACAGAGAGCTCGGCCATCTTGATCTTGCAAAAGAGATGTTCTCAAATGCCCTGGAATTGGGCGATGTAAGCAGAGATACCTTTCTATACCTCGCAGAAACCAGCTTTTTTTTAGGTGATATGAGTTACAGCGAGTCTGTGCTTGAGAGGATGCTTCTCCAGTATCCCAAAGATATACGGGGCATGGTTGAGCTTGCCAATGTCAGATATCAGCTTGGAAAAGAGTATATAGATGAGATTGATAACGCCTGTTCCATTGATGAAGATCTCTCAAAAGCCACTATCCTTCAGACATTTGTGTTCAAGAAGGTAAATAATAATACATATCAGTGGATATCTGATGAAGAAGCATCGCAGATATTAGATATCCCGACAGATACAATAAGAACTCTTGCAGTTAAACAGAAGATCCCGGCACGTATAGCGAATGACGATCAGAATCTTTTTTTTGACAAAAACGAGCTGGAGGCCTGGGCCTTTGTATACAGAAGATGTGGATTATTGAAAGATGAAATCGATAGAATTGAATCTCACTCAGGGCAAGACACAGATACAGACATGGCTTTACTTTCCTGAGCCAAAGCCAGTTTGTCTAATCCCGGCCGTGATAATCTGCCATGGAATACCTGGCGGTGCACCCGACCCCAATGATAAAGGATATCTCCCTCTTGCAGAAAAAATCACTGAAAAGGGACTGTGCTGCATACTGTTTAACTTTACCGGATGCGGCACATCAGAGTGCAGTATCGATATGTTTATGTGGAAGCTAGATCTCGATACTGTATTGGACAAGGTTTACGACACCCCTGGAATCGATCCTAAATCCATCCATTGCATAGGATTCAGCGCCGGAGGAACTGTCGCCGCCCATGTGGCTCTTTATGATGACAGGATAAAAAGCCTCATGCTTCTTGCAACGCCTGCAAAGCTTTCAGAGATTCTGCCCAAAGATCCTCAAATAATGAAAGATCATTTTTCCAGCATCGGGCTCATTAAAGACAAAGATACCCCTAAGGATCTACAGCTCTGGTACAATGGTTTTTGCCAGATGTCACCTGTGTACTGGATACCATATATAAGCCCCAGGCCGATTGCTATTGTGCATGGCGACAATGATACGACTGTGCCTGTAGAGCATGCAAAAAGGCTCTACAATCATGCCTCTTATCCAAAAGAGATAATTATTTTGGAAGGAGCTACTCATCAGCTTAGAAAGGACGAGAGGATTACAGATATAATTCTGAATTGGCTTTCAAAGGTTGTGTAAATGGCAGAAAATGAGAACAACTACTATCCTGTATTTTTAGATCTAAAAGACAAACAATGCGTGGTCATAGGCGGCGGCATGGTCGCTGCCAGAAAAATAGAATCCCTTGTCTCATGCGGGGCAAAAGTAAAAGTGATCTCGCCTGAGATAAATCCTGAAATAGTAGCGATGACAGACATCGAGATAAAGCACAGAAAATACAAGTCCGGAGACTTGAAGGATGCCTTTTTGGTGATTGCTGCGACAAATGATGAGGAAGAAAATAAAACAATAAGTAAGGAAGCAAAAAAGCAACACGTCTTCTGTAATGTGGTGGATCAGGCGGATCTATGCAGCTTCATTGTTCCGTCAGTGGTGGAAAAAGGCATGATAAAGATAGCAATCTCCACCAGCGGTGCTTCCCCTTCCCTTGCGAGCAAGCTTCGCAGAGAAATAGACTCTCATATAGGCAGCGAGTACGAGATACTTGCCAGAATCCTTAATAAAATACGTCCTCTTGTGCTGTCCCAGGAAGGAGGCCATTCTGAGCATAAAAGAATTTTTGATGTACTGATCGACTCTCAGCTCCTTGATGCTATCAGTGATAATGACAGGGTTCTGGCAGAACAGATACTTTTGCAGGCTCTTGGCACCCAGGTAGATCTTGAGGATATCTTATGAATATCGTCGAACTCTATCTTGACATCTATCTTATAACCTCTTTGGTTTGTATTGCGCAGCTGTTCGTGCGCAACCAGGTAATTATCAGCACTACAAAAACAATGTTTCTGGCATGTGTTGTCTTCCATCTTATCTCGATTATTCTGCTTGGCGTTCAGTCGCATCAGCTTCCGCTCATCTCGCTTCCGCAAGCCATCAACATGATGGTTTTTTTTGCATCTCTGATCGTGATCCCCCTTGTTCTTAGACAAGCCACATATATCCTCGGTGTATTTTTTATCCCTGTTGCAACATTTACCATTGCTTTTACCCTTCCATTTGCCGGCGTTAATTCCGGCACTGTATTTCATTCCTATCAGTACTGGTATCCAATACACACATTGAGTGTGATCGCAGGAGAGGCTTTGCTTGGTGTGGCAGCCATTGTCTCGATTGTATATCTCCTCCATGAGAGGCTTATCAGAAAAGGAAAAATTCACCGCCTTGGATCGATCCTGCCTCCGCTGCGTATACTGGACAAGGTACTTTATAATGCGCTCACATTTGGGTTTATTGCCATTACCATCGGCATGATTGCAGGTGCGCTCTGGGCAACAAGCCTTAATCTTGCGTTGGCCCATATTGCGCCAAAGGTAATCGCGGGTGCGATTACATGGCTGATATTTGCGATTTCCATTCACCAACGGTTTGCAATCGGATGGAGAGGCCGGCGCACTGCCATCATCACTCTGATCGGATTTTCATGTATAATCGTTCTCCTTATTGTCATCTGTTGTTTATTTCCAGGATCACACGGCACCGGACTGCTTTTATGAACCGCATACAATGCCTCAGTATCAATCATAACACTGCACCTGCATCCTTGCGTGAGAAGATACGGGTATCGACAAGCGATATCATCCCGTTTCTTAAAAAAGGCGACGAAGCATACGTGATCAACACATGTAACCGTACAGAGATCTACGTGCTTGGAGAAAATATAGATTCTTTTTTTAGTCTGCTTCAAAAATGTTCGGACATCGACGTTTCGAAATTAAGAGAATACTCTGAGATCTTTTCCGGCAAAGATGCGATCCGTCATTTATTTATGCTGGCTTCCGGTTTGGAGTCTGCGGTTTTTGGCGAGCCGCAGATACTTGGTCAGGTAAAAGATGCATACAGGGATTCACTTAAAACAGGCATGTCATCAACTATTATGAACAAGGCCCTGCATCGGGCATTCCGAACTGCAAAGCGTGTGCGGACAGATACGGATATCGGCAGGCTTCCTATATCTGTGGCATCAGAGGCAGTGGATCTTAGCTGTCATATATTTGGCGATATAAAAAACGCACGTACACTTGTTATCGGCGCTGGTGACATGGCGAGCCTTGCTGCAAAGAGATTAAAAGACAGAGGAGCAAGCAACCTCTGCATTATAAACAGAACATACGAAAAAGCAGTTGATCTTGCGCATGAACTGGGCGGCAAGCCAATGCATTTTGAAGAACTGGTGTCTGCATTGCATGAGAGCGATATTGTGGTCTCATCTACCGGAGCACCTTTTCCGATTATCACCCATGCCATGATGACCAAGCTTATGAAAGAAAGAAAATACAACCCGCTCTTTATCATGGATATTGCTATGCCACGGGACGTAGAAGAAGAAGTGGGCAAACTCTATAACTGCTATTTGTACAATATCGATGATCTCAAAAGCATGGTGGAAAAGAACCTTAATGGACGAAAAGATCAGATCGTAAAAGCAAGCGAGATCATAGATTACGAGACCGCAATGTTTGAAAAGTGGCTTAAGAGCCTTAATGCAACAGAGACCATTAAGGATCTGTATGATCTTATGGATCAATATATTGCTGACCAAATTGATAAAGAGATTTCTTCGGATGCCAAGGAACGGGAAGCAATGGAAGCGGCACTCCGTTCTGCAACAAAAAAGTTTCTCAACAGGACAGTAAATTTTTTAAAAGCACATCCGGATATTGCCACCATAGAACATACACGGAGGATATTCCAGCTTGATGAAGACTATCAGGATAGGAACAAGGGGTAGCGCGCTTGCCCTTGTGCAGGCAGAAAAGGTAAAAGAGCTTCTCCTCAAGATACAGCCGAATCTTGCAGTTGAGATCTGCAAGATCAAAACCACAGGAGATATCCTCAAAGATAAGCCTCTTGATGAGCTGGGCGGCAAAGGAGTTTTTGTTAAAGAGATAGAGAAAAAACTTCTGGAAAACGAGGTTGATATAGCAGTTCACAGCCTGAAAGACATGCCGGCCCTGCTTACTGATGGTCTTATCCTTGCTGCATTTCTGGAGCGTGAAGATCCTCGTGACATGATTTTTTCATCTGAAAATAAATCTCTGGCGGA